>DATNLB010000535.1:0-41826 GCA_035603095.1 Candidatus Acidiferrales bacterium | reverse complement strand
GTCGGAACATTCACCAGAGTTCGCTTCCGTTCGAGCTTGGTTTGAGTCTGAGCCTTAGTCAGTCCAGGGAAGGCCGTGCGCAGCTCTTTGTCGATCGAGGTGTAAGCCTCGCTGAGCCCCATCGTCGGATTTTCAGCTTTCAGCTCTTGTAGCCGAACGTTGAACAGACGCTTGGTGTACGGATTCTCTAGAAGGTCTTTGCTCTTGTCCTCTAACGTCGCCAGTTCGGTCCTGAACGATAAGCGCTGATCAATCTGTCTCACAACGTCCGGAGTCACCTCGGATGGCCGTGCATCAATGACAGATGCCAACTTCTCAATCGCCTCTTCATCCCCCAAAACAGCCGCGCGGAGGATCGAACGCACATCGACTTTCTCGACGTTGCTTGGCTCGTCTTTCGATAGAGCTAGCCGTGAAGCATTTCTAACAGACTCAGCAGCGGTTTGCAAGTACTCGTCCGCTGCTTCCACTTTCGCAGACGATGTGCGAATTTCCTTGAGCGTTTGCCACTTTTCGCGACCGTTGACGATCTGACGATAGTACGTCTCGCCGTTCACCACTTTGGTGTCGGTGTCGGCTTCTTCTTTCGTCTCTTCCGTGGCTCCCTCGGTCTGCAAGAGTTTCGCCGCTTCTTCATCCTCTGCACGGGCGCGCGCTTCCTTCTCTTCGGAGTCGTCTTTGATCTCCATGCCTTCGAGGTCGTCTTTGCGGTTCTCATCAGCACCATCGGCGATGGCTTCCATGCGCGCGAGGCGATCGTTGTTCTTGCTGGTGTTGGCCTCTTTAGCCTTCGCCACAGCGTCGTCGTGGGCTTTCTTTTCTTCGGGAGTCATGGCAAACCTCTAATACGTGGGCGGCTCTGGTACAAATTCCTCATCATCGCGCTCTTTGAATCCGTCAAACTTATCTCGACCCCTGGGCTGCAAGATCGGCTTCCGCCGTCTGCGTTCGATCATCTCATCCGCTATCGGCTGGGATGGGTCGTCATTCATAAGACCTCGGTGATTGACTGCGCACGCGCCATCTTGCAATAAGTGCCAGTTCTCGCCATATGCGGCGTACTTTGCATTACACAGATCGAACCCACGCAATCACATGGATTGAGGTTTGCCATCCAATTAGGAACGAACGGCACCATTTCCTGGTGACATATAGAGCAGCGGCAGACATGTGGCAAACTCACTGCAATTCCCGTAGCTGCTGCTTGGATTGCTCGCCCATCTCAATGGCCTCCCTCAGCCATGACACGATGGAATCGGCTACCTTGATGCGATTCTGAATGGCGCGGATGACTTCTGGCTGCGTGGGATCGGCGGTCACCAGTTCCTTCAAGGCTGCTTCGGCCTGTTCGTCCGCTCGCTCCACCATGTACACGCCAATGTCGGAGTTCAAGAACTGCTCGACCTGGGCGCCAAAGGTGGCCGCGCGAACGGTGGGGTCTTCGGGGTTAAGCTGCATTGGAATTCTCGATGGCATCAGATTGTGAGTGTATTTCGTCAAGCCGCGCTTCGGTATGAACGTCCACTGGCTCGCGAACTTCTCCGCATCCGCAGCACTCACCGTCCGCGTCGAAAAAGCAGTCACAATGCCCGCATGGGCAGCAATTGCATGGCTTCCTGAATTTACACGCCATTCGCTTCTCCGCTGTTACCGAAGCCGAGCGGCAATCGGCATGTCATGTTATCGATCTGCGATAGCCGTCCATCAAGATCGGGCAGCGCATGGAACCCTTCGACGGCAGGGAACCGCGCGGCGAGGGTGAGGACCAAGCGTAGAGCGTATTCGTTGGCACGCTGAATCTCTGCTCGCAAATGCTCGATCTTTTGCCAGTCATTCACGCACTCGGCGCCCATCTCCTCGAGGAAATTTATGCGCGCTTTGAGCGGCTTTACCGCATCCGTGATGGCATCGGCCAATTCGGATTTCTTGACCAGCAGCAGATCACTCATGCTCAGTTCCTCCATCGGAATGATTAAGCTGCATTGGGTTTCGCCTTCGCTAACTGCTTCTGTTGCTTAAAGCCCTCATCTCGATCCTCGACTGCGGCCTCTCGCGAAGTATCGCGGTCCTCGACCTGATCCTCCCGCTCACCCTCAGCCACTTCCTTGCCGGCCACGTGCGCAAACAAGGCGAGTCGCGCCTTACTGTGATGGGTCTTGTCCGCAATCGCGAGCTTCGTGAGGTTCGTCTCGTGCGTGGTCAATACCTTCGCCTTGTTGGCATCTTCCTTGTTCTTTTTCTCAAGCTGCAACTGCTGAATCATCTTGGTCATTGCTTGAATCTGCTGCTGCGCCTTCGCCAAGGCTGGATCTGAGCCATCCATCACAAACCTCGTGCCGTCCTGATAGCCTGAGAGTGCCATCAGTTCCTTGAACACCTCTTTCAAGTCTACGCCAGGGGGAGGCTGCTTTGCCACAATGTGCGAGTAGGTGTTTAAGGCAAAGGCGAACTTCTGGACCTTCGCCGCGGGGTCGGTTGCACCCATGCCCACGTTCACTGTAACCGTCAGTTCCTTGTCCAGAATCGCGTCCGTCATCTGATTGACGCCGTACTTCTGATAGACCTTCGCCTTTTCGCCGGCTAGGGCAAGGATGACCATGTCAGTTTCGTAGTGCTGCTCGAGCATGACGAGCTGCCGAAGTACAGGTTGGACGAAAGTCTCCACAAAGGTTTTGAGCATGTACTCGGTAAGCAGATTGCTAGGTCCTTGGAGCATCCGCATGGTGTTTGTGGATTCTCGCCCACTGCGTTGGGCGGTGACTTGCATCGGGTTAAAATTACCGGCCAGGTCGCTAAAGTCTCCATCTATGCGGTCCTGTTCCAAGTAGGCGGAATTGGTAACGTCAGGCCAGTTGATTTCCTTGATATCGTTCTCAGGGTCATCTGCCAGGGTGATTCCACCAGGCGTGTTACGTACCAGGCTGGAGAGATCCACATTCTTTCCACGCTTGGCGATCCAGCGCTTATTGAGGACGAATTTGACGTTGTCTGACCGTTGATTCTGGACATCGTTGGCTTCCTCCTGGAGTGCTTTCGTGACCGTGGGAATCGATGAGGGAATCGGCTTATGCGTCTCCAACATGGTAGTGCCCATCACATAGGGGCGCTTACCATGCCAAACGGTATCCTTTAAGGGCTCGGGATCGGTGAGGAGCCGTTCAGAAGCAATCGTGTAAAACTCCCAATCTTCTCCGTTGTACCGGTGGATATGACGATGTACCCACACGATATCGTAATCTGAGGTGTCTCGTTTCTGCTGAGTAGGGTCTTGACTAACTCCTCCTCTCGCTTGTCGAGTGGAATCATCAGAACTGTCGCTTCGGGCGAATACTTGGCTAGCACTGTACTTCCTCCACCGCTGACCCTTGGGGTTCGGATGCTCCATTCTATCCTTCACATCACACCAGTACATCGGCATCAAATGAATGATGTAGGGGCTGGAATTGATCGGGTCTGACCAATGCGCGCTAGGGTCAATCCGCAGGTTCTCGATGGGGATCAAGTCTAAGCACGGCTTGTCCTCTAAGCTCTCGGTCTGCCCGTCCTTATCGTGCCGCTCGATAAACCGCCAGTACACATGGGCACAGGCTAAACCCTGCACCTGGGCGTCCTGAAAGCTCCCCAGTAGGAACATGAACCACGGGATGGTCTTGGTCAGCCGGTACTGCAACAGCTCTTTCGTTACTTCCGCCGAGACGAGTTCTTCCTTGACGCTCTGATTACTGGCAGCAACGTCAACCACGTCGAGGTTTGAAAAGAAGGCAGCAGCAGCAGCGGCCTCATTCTTGCGAATAACAGCACGGGTCTTCGGTCGATAAAGGTTTGACCGCTTACGGAATAACTCGCCGTTGTACTTGGAATCCGAGGAGTGCTGCGAATTGAAGGCGCGGATTGAATCATCCCAGGGCTTCCTATAGTTGCTGTCGATATAGGTCGTCGAGAACCGAAACGAATCCTTCGCACGCTTGAGCCAGAAGCTATCCGAGGGCTTGGCCTGCTTCTCCTCACCCGAGGGGCTATCGCCTGTCTCAATGCCAGGGGATTCGTTCTCGGCCCCTAATTCGTCGCCTTCGTACTCTCCCTGCTCGGGATCGTTGATGCTAGGGGGCTGCGGCCTCCATGGCGTTGATTGACTCATGGCCTTTCCGTAGTATCGGTCGGTCGATCAACCCAGTTGAACAGCATCAGCCCAAAGCCAAGGCTGACGATGATCAATGAACCGATGAACCAGAAAATCACGCAAACCCCGCTTCCTGCTTAGGCGTCCAATCACTCGGAATCACAGGGTCACTACCATCCCACTTGCCCCGCTTCATGCCGAATAGCTCGAGCATCGCCCCGCCGGCCATCACAGCGCTTTGCGTCACTTCCTTGGGGTTGTCGAGCTTCGACTTGTCCAAGAGAAACCCGAACCCCTCGCGCTTGAGCTTGACCGACACATCCGCATTGATCACGGCGTGCCGCACGATCATGGCCCCGCCTTGGAAGCTCACCTGCCACGGGTGATCGGGATAGGCTTTGTCCAACTGCTGCCATATCTCAAGCGCAAGTTGCAGGTAGCTTGATTCCTCCGGGTCACCGCGCTCGATGAGTTGCATCAGGGGAAGCCGGTGTACTTCTGTTTGGGCGTTAACGTACCGGGTGGCCCATAAATGCCCGTAAAGCTCATATCCGTCGAATCCATCGAGCGCCCGTTGCTAAAGTTATAAATGCGATGATCCGGCGCTCGAAAGCTCGAGCCCCACTCGCGGCTTGCCATCTCAAGCAGGCTGAACTGGCGCGTGGTGACTTGGTGGCCGAGGGTACTAGGGAGGGGGGGCAGTGCCATGCAATCTCCTGCTGCGAGTCATTAACGAGTACTTGTTGTTACACTCGCTGTGATATAGCTGCCTGCCGCCAGATAGCTTATCCAGCGGCTCCCATACCTTGCATATCCAGCACTTACGCCAGTCCGCATGACCGCACGCGTCCAACGCTTCTGTGCGCGTATGCAGCAATTTATGATAAGCCCGATCAGGGCAAACTACTAGGTTTTCGTGCCTGTTGTCAGCAGGATCGACGTTGACATGATGAATCTCTTCCGGAGACTTAAGACGCCGGCCTAAGACTTTTTCCACAATCCAGCGATGTTCTCCCCGCTTTTCGCCATTGATTTGAATGTTGCGATGGCCTGTACCGCTAATCGTCCCAGTGCCTTTTTTGTTATAGATATTCCGGGACTTGCTCATATGTAAGCGGGCTCCAAGTCATCCTGATTTACAACCTGTGGAGTTACGGGCGACATATCGTAAATTCTTGATGCAGCATCAATTATATCGACTAACCCCCCGTAAGGGAAAAAAGAAACACATATTCTCAGCCGGTCTGCAACGTCATATCTCACGTTGTTTTCATCTTTCCTCGTGATAGGCCGCGCAATGCGGTATTCATAGCCCTGGGCCTTCATATTGGCCTGGATCTTGGTCAGCTTCTCATCGTCTGTCGGATATGGCAGGTAGAACCGATGGCCCTTGATGTCAGGCACTAAGCGCTGTACCCGGTCGTTCTTACTGCGCTCACCGTCCCGCGGCCACTCGAGCGGCTCTATCTCGAAAGACGCACCTTCGATCCTTTGGCGCTCCTGGAAGTAATCAAGGTCCGCAATAGCACCAAACCGCTCATAACCCACGTGCAAGCCCATCATTCCAGGCGCTGACTTCCACTTGAACCAAAGGTCTCGCATCCACCGCCAACGGTCCATCAGGTCCATCTTGTGGTCTACGCCGTCCAAGAGGTACTTGTTTCCCGCCGCATCCACCCCTAAAACGACCATAGCCGTATTGGCTGAATCTCGCTTGACTGACCGCGCAGGATCGATCATGAGATAGCCCATCAGGGTTAAGGGGCGGACCTCGTAGACTTGGAGGTCTCGGACATCGAACATTCTCTGGTGACCCGCGAGCGGATTAGCAAGTAATTGACAAGCGACTGTGGCCTCACCTTGATCCCTGATTCTACGGGCCCACTCTGTTGCAGTGAACAGAACAGGCTTGCCATCCATTTGCCCGGTGTCTGTTGCTGGGTAAATGCGAGCTGTTGCAGCCCCGCGCTTAATGATTTCGGAGTAAGTATCCGCGTAGTGATAGCGAGTGCCAATGATCCATTTCCGGCCCCCCATTGTTCCAAGGTTGTCGGACAGCTCCCAAGCTTCTGTAGTCTTTGCAATCTGCTCTGGCGTATTGACTGATTCACGGGTCACCACATCGTCATAAATCATCAGTTGGAAGTGCTTGGAGGTGGGCTGGCCGTCCACGAGTCCATGAGCTTCGATAGTGCTTTCTTTAGGGTTTCCATCTCGACGGCAGATGAGTCCAGCATCAAGTGACCAGCTACGGCTTTCCTTAGCTGGGTTAGCGAATAAGACATCGGGGAAGCAGGCTTTGAGGTTTTCATTGCTCTCTAGCTCCCGCTGGATCTGCGAGAGGAACCCCTTCGCGATCGGCTTGGTGTGGCTAAAGACGCCAATAGTGATTTCTCTGTCTCTGATAATTTGTTGAATGCATCCAGCAAAAGTGATGATTGTGCTTTTGTAATGCTCGCGCGCCCAGATGTCACAATACCCATCAGGTGCTCCCTCAACTTCCCGACAGCGCTGATACAGCCAAGGATGCCAAGCGTCATATCTTTTGAGGAGCTTGACGAGTAGGTAATATCGGTCATTGAGACCTAGCCAGCGTATCCCTGGAATGTCCTTGCCCTTGCCGTCGATCTCATCCCAAACGGCCAGAAGCTCATTGAACGGTGTTTCCCTGACGAAGGCTACGTAGCTTGTCCAATCGGGGGCTGAGGCCTTCGGCTTCTCCGACATTAACGGTTAGCTCTTGCTCGATGAAGACGTGCTCACTGGGCTTACCATCGAGTCTACATGCGATCTCTCGGATGGCGTCCATGTCGCCGGATCCTGCTGCACTGACCACTTTATCAGCGATGGGGTCGAGTCCAAGATCAACCGTTGTCCCCACGCGAGCGAGGGCCCGTCTAAGAGCTTCCTCCCATCGCTTACCTTTAGCTCCGTTCTTGTTGCCATGCGGTGCGGCCATTGGCTCAACCGTTAAGTCTCTGACTCTAAATCAGAATCATTCTCATCTTGTTCAGGCATATACGGGATCATTTTGCGACTCCAAATATCCTTTTTTACGCAACCTATGAAGCCTGACTCTCTCGGTTGAATAGCTATGTGCCATTGCTGAGCATCTGGCGGAACAATGCTTAGATGGTCTGCCACCCTGCTTGCCGATCTTGAACTCGAATGAGTTGCCGCAGTACGCGCATCGATGGTCTGGAATCCAATTAACAGGCCCAACATAGATCACGAGCGCGTCTTCTTACCCGGCTTCTCGTATTTCATGGGCTTGTGCATTTTGGGCGTCTCCTGAGCGTTGTGCTTGGACTTAGCCGGGGGAGGGGCGTTGGGGACGGGCTTGTAGGTCATGTGTCGCCACTGTAATTGTGATAACCCGAGTAACCGGTCAACGGCCCGTAACTGCGCTTTTTGGTGTATAGCTCGAGCCTGTGAGGCAGGTCTTTGTTGTTTCGATGCAGAATCGTGGCGTCAAGGTCGTAATCTCCCGAGACGTTCGGAACATCGTTCCAGCCTCGAGGCGCGCACTGATGGCAGCCCCCGTGAGCGATTCTATGCATTTGATTGGGCTTCATGACTCGACTTTAGCACTATTGCGTTTATCTTCAAGCACTTTGCGCCAGGAATCTGGCATTTCGTTCATGACTTCCTTGCTGCCAAACCCGAAAGCATCACGTACCGTCTTGACCATCTGCCACTCTGCATTGACCTTCTGGAGGCTATATTCCGTGATCATGCCGGTATTTTCGGGGTAAACAGCCACAACTGCGCGATCTAGAGCGCCCGCTCGTATTAAGCGAACCTGAGCGTATCACGCGCTGCTGTCCGCAAGCGCAACGACACACCCAGTACGCATGCCGGCCCGAATTGCCTTGTCTCGCTCGATACTTCGAGTAAAGCCCAAGCACCCGCCATCGCCCGATCTGGTGGCCGGTCAGATCCTTGATGCAGCGATTCGGCGGCCTAATCCCGGTCGTCATAGCGATTCCTCTCGTTAAACGGGAATTGATCAATAGCTGCTATCAAATACCACACGATAACCCCCGCAATGACCATCAAAGCAATTCCCATGGCCAATTTCATTTTTGCTCCTGCAATAGTCGTTTCAATCCCTCAATCGCTTCCCCGTTCCTCACCTGGGACGGCGTATAACGCAATACGCGCCATCCTGAGAGGATTAGCAGGTTATGCTTCCCCATGTCGCGGATGATGCCGAGCGGCCTGCTATGGGCTCCTGCGGCGAATATAGCGCCTTCTATCTCGATTCCCACCTTCTGTTTGGGAAAGGCGAGGTCTAAACGGTACTTTCGGCTCGGCTCAAATCGATATTCCTGCTCGAACTCCAAAAGGCCATCCGCTAGGCATTGGTAGGCGAGAACCTGCTCTGCTTCGTTACCGATCGCCTTAAGCATTATTCTGGCCTCATCAACATCAAACTGCGACGATGAAGGAACCCAATGGCCCATCGACCAATGCGCAGAATCTTGCGATGGCCGTATCGCTCTGAGAATGAAGGCCGCATATCTCGATTGAACGCCAACCCGTAGCCGAAAATACGAAAATAGAGCCCGCGTTCGTGCTTGACTAAAAACGTGGTTTTCATGCGGCGGGTGTAGCTCATTTCCCCTCTGTTTCAGTGGTTGTGCCGACCGGCCTGGTGGTATTGCCAAACAAGCCGGCGAAGGGATTCGTGCACATGACGCGGTCATGCTTGCTGGCGCACCGAGCGCACATCTCGGACCAGCGCCCACCGAGTATCGACATCTTCTCGATACCTGAAAAAGTCTTGCGGTCTTTGCTGCACCAATTGCAGCGCCGCCATCCGCCCTTCACTTGGCTGATCCTGGTTCAAAAGTACTCAGCAGCATCCCAATGGTGATCCCGAACGTGAAGCACGAGACACACGCCACAAGCCAAAATATTGTTCCAGCGTTCATTTCGACTGCCCTTCTGGATTAGACTGTTTCAGTTTCTCCGCCCACCGCACCGCATCACCCTTCGCTTCACCTAGCGTTTTAGCCCTACCGATGAGCTTGAGGGCTTTAGGGTGGGTAAACCAAAGCTGATAGTCCGAGACTCCGCGGTGGATTCGATAGAAGCCGCTCTCGGTTACTCCGTCGCTTGTTTGTGTCCAGATCATGCGTCCTCCGTAACAGACCGTAACTATTGCGTAACAGCATCCTGAGTTTCCCTACGGGACTGCGCTGTTTTAATCATTAAAATATTACTCCCATAGTCCGCCTTCCGCTTACCCACCCACCTCCTGTGGATACGCGCCCTAGGTCTAACCTGCTATACGGTAGATATCTCTCGGTCACCTGCTACTCCGTAGTAACTCAACCCCGAAAGACCATACCGAAAGATACTTTGAAGCAGGACCAAGGTTCAGCGGGAATCGAACCCTTAACCTCTGACACCAGTCAGATGCCCTGATCCTGCTCGAAATACCCTTCGGTATGAAGTCCACCCTATCCCCCACCGGGTTAGCGGTTAGGAGGCGCTCGGAATCCTCATCTGCGAATGAGGCAAGTTCGCGGCACCAGACTTGCTGGCTATTCCGAGTTCTGTGACAGCAGCCCTCGGGCGGCCCATAGTCTCTCTCGCGGTCAAGCGGCAATTTCAAACGGGGGTAATTGACTGTAATGGCAGAACGCTTTACAGTTACATCCGTTCTTCTTCGCACGTAGAACATAAACCCAACTCCCTTGGTCGTCAAGCCCCCTTTTCAGGGGGTTTTGGCGTTTTGGGGGTCATAAAAAAGCCCCCAGTGAGGGGGCTTCATTGTTCCCGCGGGAACTTTACGCGGCTTTCTTCCTCCGCTCGTGCTGCGGCAGATCATCCAAGATATGCTGCAATCTCGCCATGCACTCCTCTACCGCTGCTCTCGCCTGATCCGGGTCTTCATCGACCCACGTCATAACGCGCTTCTCCACCTTCGATAGCGCAGCCATGACCAATTCCATTTTCGGGGCTTCTGGTTGCTTAGCCAGAGCGAAGGTCCGTAAGGCCGTCTTCGTGACAGTCAATACGCTGAGGCTTCGCACATCCCCGCCGGCCTTGATGTAACTCTGCAGCGTACTTGCCGCTGATCGGGCAAAGTTCGCCCGACCATTCCTCACTCCCGCTCGAGCGCGTCGCTCATCAACGCTCAAAAGCTCGTCGTCCTTTACATCGTCACTCGTGACACCTCGTAACACCGCGTGGTAATATGTCGTGTGGATCTCATGCACATATTCACTGTGGCTGTGCAGATCGGTGTCTTTCAGCTTGCGCTTACCCGGAAATTTCGCCTGTAGCGAGGCGATTAAGATCCGAAGGTAAGCACCGTCTACCCGCTTCGCTCCTTCTGAACAGGCGCGATAGTTGACGGCGAGTAATTCAACATCATGCTCATCCGCGAGATAATGAGCTTTTTCAACCTTGTCGATAGTCTCCATGGGTTTCTCCAGAACTTGAGTTCTCGAACAATCAACGTCCCTATCCTGTATCCATAGCATCACCTCCTGTTAGCGACTGACTCACGCACTCCGGTGCTGTATGTGTGACGACACCCGCCTTTGTGTAACGGTTAACCGGCATCCGATCGTTATCTGAGACGACGACCCGCGTTGCATTGCAACGGGAACAGCGCGACTTCGTGACGTGCGGATAACGCTCGACGAGTACCCAACTATGCCGCATCGCGCAATACCGTATACCAATAGAACGCGATCTCCTGACAGATGAGTTCCGTCAGGTCAATATCCACGATCACGTCAGCTCGGACTCTTTGCACCCGAGGGCCTGACTGATTCGCGTTAATGTGTTCGGTCTCGGTACTGTCCATCCTTTTTCCCATTTCGATACGTTGGCCTGACTGGTTCTAAGTGCTGCCGCGAGGGCTGTTTGTGACAACCCGCGCTTTTTTCGTATCGAAGCTAACTTTTTCATGAAGTAGAGTATTACATAGCTAAATACCTATTGCAAATGCTATAGCACTGTGTATATTGCAGTCATGGACATTTACAGCAAGCAAGAGCGCACTACCCTATGGGTGATCAAGGGATTGATGGGGCTGTTTGTGGTGGCGACAATCATGGAGTTTTGCGTATGAACTTAGCCGGTCGTATGGCGCGCTGTGGTTGCGGTAAGACTGTCGCGTCGTCACCTGACATCGCTTTCTTTGAGTTTACTGGCGACGGCTCGGCAGAGGCCGCTGATATCTGCAAATGCGGCTATCACAAAATAGCCCATAGGCCAGATTTCAAGCAGGCATGCCGCGAGTTCACGGCCAAAGGGCCACAAGCGATTGACCGTTACTACTGTGGTTGCAGAGGATGGGATTGACATGGACGACGAAGACTTCAACGAGCTAGATCAGCTCGACATTGACGAAATGCTGGCAGACGAAGAGCGCCATGATGCGGCGATTCTGAATCTCGCCCTCCAAAGTTTAGCCTTAGTGGGAGATATAGAATGAAATACCGATTGATACATGACCATGCATCCTTGATGCAACCTTGGTTTCGCATCGAGCAGTTTAGGGATAATCGATGGGCTCTCGTCGATAGCGGAATGAACGAAAATCATCTGCGCCAACGCTTTCAAAATCTGATCGACGGCACGCCGGAATTCACGGTCCTCGAAGAGGCGGAAAGCGCATGAGCATCTTTTTCATGTTCCTTGTGATCATGCTCAGTGCCTGCCTTGCCGTGATCATTGCTGAGTTCCTAACCCGATGGTGGGATGACCGGCAAGAGGCAAAAGCCTTATTGCTGCGGGATATCAGAGTCAAGGATGAGCTAATCACGCGATTGAACTTGCAGGTTGCCCAGCTTACGGCAAGGGCTCACATGC
This sequence comes from Candidatus Acidiferrales bacterium, assembly GCA_035603095.1. GTDB lineage: Bacteria > Acidobacteriota > Terriglobia > Acidiferrales > UBA7541 > Acidiferrum. Next base: position 29,870 of record DATNLB010000535.1, on the reverse strand, counting down.
TGGAGTACGCTTTAGCAACGAAGACTAAGCGGGGGCTGTATTTGGCTGAAGCCCCCGCTTTGTTACGTAAGCAAATATGAATGACACCATAGACGCGTGGTGGCATCACCAGGACAGCCTGGATTGGCAGCGTCACATTCAAGTAGTAGCAGAGTTCAACACGTACTTACACGAAGAGGGTTACATGAAAGTTAAAGATATGATCGAAAGCAAGTACCTGCGCAAAGAGGACTTCGACGAAGACGCCATTTGCACCATCAAGGGGCTGAAACTCGAAAACTTGGGCAAAGATGACAAGGTAGAGGAACGCTGGATCATCTACTTTCGCGAACAGGCGAAAGGGATGGTTTTGAACATCACCAGCATTCGCGTACTGGAATCGGCCTTTGGGGATGAGTCGGATAACTGGGTTGGCAAAAAAGTGACGGTCTACGTAGACCCGAACGTGAGCTTCCAGGGCCGGGTCGTCGGTGGATTGAGACTTCGGCCCATGAAGCCATCGAAAGCCGATGCAGTGCGTCCTGGGACGGCTCAGGAAACGGTTACACCTGAACTCGATGATGACCTCCCATTCTGATGGCTAAAGTCACTGACATGATCGGTGACTATGCAGACCCCCGAGGCGACTCGGGGCGTTCTGTGGATGAAGAACGCGCGATTCAATTAGCCGGCGAGATGCGCCAGATATTGAACCGCGATCTAGAGGAAGTGGATATAGCGCTTGAGGCGTATTTGTATAACTGTCAGGTGGATCAGGACGAAATGATTGCGGCTTGGGATCACTTGAATGCTATGGAAAGACGTGCTTGGCGTGAATACGTAAGGATCGGAAAAAATGCTAATTGATGATGAACGACTCGAAACTGCGTTAAAGCGTTTGGCAAAGTCCGATGCGCTGGTAGCCGAGTTGCACATGAAAGCCGAGCGCGCCGAGTTCAAAGCGAAAGCAACGAAGGACGCAATATTCCTACGCAGCGAAGGAAACGTAGCGGAAAGGAACGCGCTGGCTGGCATTCACGAGGACTATGCTAAGGCTATGGATGATTACTTCACGGCTTTGCAGGCCCATGACACGCTCAAGAACGAACGCAGCCGGGAAGTGATCATTATCGAATGCTGGCGGTCGATGAATTCCACCCGCAATAAGGGGCTGATTACGTGAGCAGCCGCGACCTTAAACGCTATGAAGCCTTACGCGAACTGGGGTGCATTGCTTGTCATCACGAACGGGGAGCCGCTCACATCCTGCCGGCTGAAGTCCATCATTTGGTGGATAAGGGCTATCGGAAGCATTCAGGCGGTAACCAGGCAACAATCCCGCTATGCCATTGGCACCACCGCGGCGAACCGATCATGAATCATTCTGTCACTTGGATGCGTGGCATGTTTGGCCCCTCGATGTTCCATGAATCAAAGGAATTCGCCAGAGTGTATGGCAGTCAGCGCGAACTGTTGGCGAAGGTTAACGAACTGATTAAGGGTATCCCCTAGTGCATTTTCAGGGTGCAATTGTCAGCCGCTTAGGCACAATGACCCTACGACTTAAGGCCGTGCCGAGTCGAAAAATAGGCACGGTAATAAGACTAACTACAAAGGGAAATTGACATGAAGGCTCTATTTCTGGCTCTGCTTTTGACCGGTACCGCATCCGCTTTGAACCTACCGATACCGCCCGGCTACCCAATTCTGCTCGGGAGGTCATGCGGCAGCGTCTTCGTTGCCTCATACATTGAGGGTTTCGACACGGCCGGCAACGTCCACGGAGAGTTGAGGGCATCCACTCGATGTCCCACGAGCGGGCGCGGGGGTGGCTCGATTACTTACACGTCATACCACGCCATCACCTGGGACTTCTTTGGCGGCTATGTGTTGAGCGCCTATGACGGCGGAGCGTTGAATCCCGCTGAAGTTGCCGTCGATGCCTACGGTAACGTGGCACAAGTCGTGAACAACGTACCGACGCTAACGCTCAATTACCTGCCGCCCACCGCAAAACACATCGCGGCCATCGTTCCGGTGACAGCCGGAAAAGCGCAGGCAATCGCGACGGCGCAATTAACGGCCTTGGGATTCGTGCCGAGCATTACCTACGTCTATACCGGGACGGCGCCCGCAGGGTCGGTGCTGTACACAACTCCCGCGGCGGGACTCATGGAGCCGGTAGGCGCCGCGATACAAGTCGTCGTCTCTCTAGGCGGCGGAAACAACGACTAGATCAGCGCAGCGGGACGGCACACCGCTGCTTTGATAAGGGAAAAGAGGAGAAGTCTAATGGCTAGTATGACGTTCAAGGGGAAGGCGGCGGCCGCCGTTCTGGATGCGCTCAGCAATCCACCCAAGCCCACCAAGGCCGAGCGCGTGGCTAAGGAGCTATGTGATGCCGCCGAGGCGTTCCAAGACGCAGCGAACCAATTGTGGTGGGCACAGAATCCTGATGAGCGCGACGGCGTACCACCGAGCGAGGAACACGCTATGGAGGTTCATAGCGAGCGCTTTCAACACTTGACGGCCAGTATCTACGAAGTTCGGAAGGCGTTTGGCTTTCCTACTGCAAAGACAGGAAACGACAATGGTTAAGCGATACGGCCCATGGAAGGATCGCGGCGGTTGGTCCAGCGCAATGGACGAGGAAAAAGATGGTGCCTACGTCAAGCATTCCGACTACGCGAAACTTGAGGCCGAATTGCGTGACGCCGTTGTGTTGCTCGCGACGGCCAACCCAGGCGAGGATTTGCCGGATCAAGAGAGCGCCGATTTGTGGTGTACCGCAGTATCAAAGTTTCTGCTCAAGCACGAGCACTTGGTGATATATGCGCAAAGACAAGGAAGGGACAATGGCTGAGCTATTCGACATCGAAATGGACGGGTTCGGGAACGGGCTTGTGCGCAAAGAGAGTCCGACCGGATTGTATCGGTGGGCCTCCGACTACGACGCCCTCAACGCACAGAACTCCCGCCTACGCGGCGCCATTGAGGATTATCTCGACGGCGAAAGCCAGGGCAACGTCACGGGACTGCGCCAGGCGCTTGAGGCTGCGCAAGCACCGGACGAAGGCCGAGATTTTTGGATGAATGTTTATCCAAACGGACATTTCGTGATGTGGCCGACGAAGGAAGTTGCCGAAGAACACTATCAAACCGGCCGAGTTGCTTGCGTGCATCTGAGGATGTTTAAGGGGCAATTTATCCCCTACACGTTCATGCCGGAATGCCAGGTGCTTGAGGCTGCGCGGGAGGGAGATGACCATGGTCAATAGTTTCCCGGTTGACGATACCGATGGTTGCCAACGGGATGCGGTGTGGAAGTCAGACTACGAGGCCCTCGCCGCCGAACTGGCCGACAGTCGGCTAATCGCTCGCGAGCAGGAGGATGCGCACATAGCGGCAAACCTGCGCAACACGCACCTGCAAGAGCGCATTAGCCAGCTAGAGGCGTTTTTAAATCGCTGCTACGAAGGTCATCGTGCGCCATACGCGGAAGAAATGGACAACGAGCACATACCGATGCCGACACCATCGGAAACGCCAACATGACCGCCAGCGTGAAACGTCTCAATGAACAGCTTAGCGAGGCGCATGCAGCGCTGCGCGAGATTGCCAGGGCGATTGATGAAGGGACCGACTTGGCCTATGTCCGGCGCGTAGCAGCAATCGCTTTGGCTGCTGAGGAAACCGGGGCGAATCAATGATCAAAACGCTGGTAGAGATTTCCGAGGCTAGGCCCTTGTTTCCGATGGCGGCCATCGAGGTCGACGGTGTATTGAGCGAATGCGAAGGTACCGAACTGTGGTCAACCAATGACGTGCGTAATTTGATGATCGCGATGTGGTTGCGAGGGTTTGAGTGGAGGGGTCGTGTACCAAGCTAACTCGCAAGCCAATCCAGGAGCAGCCAAGTGAGCGACGCCCGCACGATTGAAACGGTCGAAAGCCTTGAGGTCGATTTCGTGACCCACATCTGGCAAGTACGCCCATTTGACAATTATCACGTAGGCGCCGGGACTTACCTCATGGTGCCGGTAGCCAATAGGCGCGAGGCCGAAGAGATGAAAACGCACGTGATGAGTTTCGAGCCCGAAACACGCGCGGAGTCTAGCAAATGAACTGGCTGCGCAAACTGTTCGAGTGCCCGCTGGGGTGCGGCGCTCAATGGATTGGAATATTCACCGTGCATAGTTGCGCGCGTGAAACAGGAGTGAAGGGATGAAGATTCTAATTGCCGCGTGTCTACTGCTTGCTGGGTGCGACCAGATACCGACTTACAAGTGCATCGATGGCAATCTGTATCAGCGAATGGGCGGCCCAGATAAACCATGGTCGGGCGTAGACGCTGCGCCGAGCCATAAAGGCTTCACGCCGACCCCGTGCAAACCTGCCGACACAGAAAGGTGAAGTGATGCGCGATTTATTGGCGGTTTGGTTCTTTGGTGTGTGCATTACGGCGTTGGCCGTCTTGGGCTTGTACTCTGCATTCATGTACTGCGGCCCCTACACCAAAGATTCCGCGAACGACACAGGGGTGAAACAACCGTGATGGAACTCACTCCCGATGTCGAGTGGATTCTCGGCCGTCCGAATTTTTGGTGCGCGCCGATTGCCCATCGGTTGGTGAAACTGGGTCTCGCAACAATTAAGCCGCATGCCGAGGAGGAGCAAGCGTACGTGCTCCATTGGCTGCTCAGCCTGCACGAGAAGCACGGAGCGACTTTCCGCGCCGAGGCCGACAAAATCCTCAACACCAAACATCCCTTTACCGGGGATGGCGGCGAGCCATGCAAGAAATGCGGCCGGCTCCAGGCTGCGTTGATCCATGATTTCGCTGGCGATGGAGATTGTGTCAAATGAAGATCGTCAAGCGTATCGACTTTGTGAAGCTGCCGCCGAACACGGTGTTCTCGGAATACACGCCCTGCTACTTCGGGCCGTTGCTGATCAAAGGCGAGACGATGCCGAACGGTAATGACTGGTACGAGCAGCAGATTGCCGATGCCGTGGCAGCACACAGCAGTGAAGAGTGGTCCAACATCCTGTTTCGCGCTACCGAGACCGGAGAATCGTTTGGGATGGACTTCGATTGCGAGGGGCGCGACGGCTCGTTTGATCCTGACGACAAGCTCTATGCGGTATGGGAGCCGCAGGACGTGCAGCACTTGATCAATAGGCTCAAGCGGTGCGTGGGAGCTACTAACAGCGGAGGAACTGAGCGTGACTGATTTTGCTGCGAAGAGAATCAGCGATGCGGACGAATGGCGCATCATTCGAGTGGCATACGCAGAGACGTATCCGGTGCGATTGCTGCTCAACCACTACGATGAACTTGCAGCCCTGCTGCGTCGAGCCGCCAAGGCATTCCCGTACGACGACGGATGGCTGCATGAGGCGCAGTCCCTTTTCGATGGCTCACAGGCTGATGCCGGAGTAAAACCATGATTTCCAATTCCGCCCTCCCCTTTGCCATGCCCTCAAGCGATGTTTTCTTTGCATCTCCGAAGAAGGTGTTTGCGCACTACTTTCGCTCCTTCGGCCTGTCCATCGATAATCAGCCCGCGACAACTGATTACTACAATATGCAGTTCCTCTCCATCGGCGGAGAGAATGGCAAACACGCCGCCTATGGAGGCTATTTACGCCAACGTTCCCTTCCCGTGACACCGAGCATCCTTGCGACTTGGAAGCAGTTCAACATGGAGACGGAGGTACAGATGGCGATTGCCCGAGGCATCACGGGCTTTTGCTTCGATATCCTGTCTTTGACCGATGGGTTTTTGCAAACCATGCTATCGGCGGTCGAAGCGGCGGACCCCCGCTTTACCATCATCCCCATGCTCGATATGAGATCCTTGGGTGCCATCACGGTCGCCCAAGCGGCGACGTACTTAGAATCGATCGCAAGTTCCCCCGCCTTGAAGCGCCTTCCCGATGGGCGATTAGTGCTTGCTGCCTACAATGCGCCGCTACAACCACCCTCCTGGTGGCTCTCGCTCATCGAAACCTTGAACGCGCAGGGGATCAACGTGGCGTTTGTCCCTGTATTACCTGGAGCGCCCGCGGATGCCGGCGCACTGAATGCCATCAGTTACGGGACGGGCGGATGGGGTACCGCAACGCCTGCCCCGTCAGCAGCTCTGACCGCGGCTGGCGCTCATTTAGCGGGCCTTAAATACATGTCACCCGTGATCCCGCAACAGTTTCGGCCTAAGAATCAAATATTCTGGGAGGCATCCAACAGCGTGACCTTCCGTAATGCGTGGATGGCCGCCATCAATACCGGCGCTGACTGGGTTCAATGTGTCACGTGGAACGATTTCAGCGAATCAGGGCAGGTTTGCCCTTACACGGATGCGACCTTAAACGGCGCAATTGGGACAGCGTTCTATGACCTCACTGCCTATTACGCCGCCTGGTTCATCACGGGGATACAACCCGCCATTACCCAGGACGTGCTGTATTGGATTCATCGGCTGGAAACCGCCTCCAGTGCCCATCTGCAACCAGACGGCTTTACAGCGGTTGGGGGGCCAGAAGAGGACAGCATCGAGCTATTAGCCTTCCTGACGGCTCCTGGTGCGCTCCAGATCACGATTAACGGGGTTACGCATACTCAGGCAGCGCCGACAGGCATCACCTCGTTCAAAGTCCCCTTAAGCGCTGGAATCCCGGTCTTCACCTTGCAGCGCAATGGCTCGAACGTCTTTTCAGGTCGCAGCGTTCAGATCCACGGACCCGAGGGACTGCCGAGTGGGGTGTTGGATATGACCTACTGGGGCGGGAGTATCACGAAAGCTGGCGCGACTGCTTATGGGCTCTAATAGCCCAAACCAGGATTTCCCCGCGCGCCGCGTGCGATGGATGCCGCACTTGTTCAGGAGCTTATGCACCTGTGTGCGATTCTTGCCGGACAGCTTCGCCGCTTCTTTGACATTGCCGCCGGTTTGTCTCAGTAGCTCCTCCCAGTAAAACATCTTGAAGCGCTTGAGCGCTTCATCATACGGACTCATGTCACCTTGAACCCCGCTGGCGCGTTAGGAACTCCCTTCGATGGAATTGTGACGCAGGCTAAAGGACCGAGAACACTCTGCACCCCGACCTCAGACACCACAATTCCAAAGCACTGCACACTCCCCCACACGATTGGCTCATACCATGTCACGTTGAGCGATTGCACTGCATCGATCGCGTTCATGCTGCCGGGTATCCCCCGGTAGATGACATAGGTCAAGGTTCCCGTGATGGGCGTCCCATCAGTGCGGGCGGTTGGCGGAATCCATGAAAAACTGATCTCCATCGTCGGCATGGAGAGATTCTGAATCCCTACTTGGTTTGGCGAGGCAACCAGTACGGCTGTCACGAGTTTCGATACATCGGGAGGTGCGGAGGCAGCCGAAACCACCCCCGCAAGAAAAACCAGCCATAAGTGTTTCATCATGGACACCCGCATAGTTTGCACATACTACACTTTCGTGGTAGCCAACGCCTGAATTTGCAGATCAGGCGACAGAAAAATTTGACGGCGGGTTCGGTACCGGCGCAGCGATCGTGAACGTGATTTCGGGCGAAAAGGGCGACACCTCCGGTCCTACGGTTTGAATCGCCGCGGCATAACTGCCAGGAGCGAGAACCGTTCCCAACGCCGTGAGAAGCTCGGAGCCAGCCGCCGCGCCTGAAACATTGGCAACGATGGGGTAAGTCCCTATAACCGAGCCTGCGGCGGCAGTGTTGCGAATGCCTATGCTATAGCCCGTGATTTCCCCCGCCGTAATCGGCGAGCCATCCGTATTGGTCGTGGGGTCTGTCCAGGTAAATTGAGTCAGGGTTGTCATCATCATCTCCTTAAGGTTGTTTGGTCATTTAGCCGCAGCTATTTTGTTGATGGTATCGGTCTTGGCCGCACTGCCAGCACTCGATCCGAAGTAGTATTGGATGATCCCTGTCCACGCTGTACCGAGCGCGCCCATGAGGACGAGCATCACATCGCCGCCCGTATCCGGTTTTCCATACACGACGAGATAGCCCAACACACCGAAAAAACCCAACGTAATGGCATAGGCCAGAATATGCGGGGTCGCGTCCTTAACCGTCATCTCTCGCGCTCGAGCATTGGCGGTATCGTCAAAGGCCAGTTTTTCCTCTTGGATTCCCAGTTCCTTCATGCGGATTGCGAAGTCCTGATCAGCCTTTTTCAGGGCTAGGAGTTGGTCAGGGGTCGCGTTGACCAATGCCTGTTCAGCAGACGCCTGATCGGTACTGCCGAGTGCCGCATGGATTGCTGCGGCGGCTAATGGCCCGAAAGGCCCCCCGACAGCAAGTGCCAGTGTCGGTGCAACGGTTTTCAATACTTGAAGTGCGGTTTGCCCAAAGTTCATGTTATGCCTTCCCTACATCCTTCAAAAATATCAGCGCAATCCCTAGAAAAAACTGAAACGCCAGCACGATACCTAAACCCACCCATACCATCTTCTGCAAGCCGCCGATCTTCCCTTCCAACGACCTGACGATTTGCTCAACCTCCAACCGTGGCATGAGAAGCCTGGCGCTATCGGCAAGCGACCCCCTGAACTCATTGACCGACTCAAACCTTTTCTCTGACGCCGATTCCGCTTTAGCTACCGCTCGATCCGCAGCAGCTAGGGCGGACGATACTGCCTCTTTCTGCGCAGTGAGCGCCGTTAATACCGCTTTCTCTTGATCGTGAAAGCGCGTATCGACGTATTCCCGTAAGCTGATTCTCTCATCCGTCATCTAAAGTTCAACGAGTGACCCCCTGGACCGCCCACGTAGTTCAAGCACCACAAGAGCAACACCACGCCGATAATGACGTAGGCCACGACTTTGACGATCTGCGGGATGCCGGGGATCTGATTGATTCCCCACAATATCAACCCGACGATGCAAAGAACGATGAATACATAAAGCAATGTGCTGATCATGCGGTGACTCCATCTGGTGAAATTGAGAAATGATTCCCATCCGGCAGATGGTGAAAATCCCCACCCCACCGGTAATTGGCCCCAAGCGACTTCCACCAGGCGCCAACGTCAGCGAGTTTCGATCCATCAGTAATCCACACGCCGTCCTTGAAGAAATCTAAGTCTATTGCCAATCGATCGGTATGCAGGCTGTGCGCAATGCCGGTGCCATGCTGCGCATCCCATTGCGCTTGTTGTGGCGTGCGCCACGCCTCGCCGAACGTCACGGCATAGCCCAGTTCCGCTGCTTTCTGGATCAGCTTCGCGGCGGACTGGGCAAATTCCTGCTGAAGTGCGCTCATTTCAAGTTACAGAGTGCCCACGTAAACGCCGCCGCCAAATCCTGCTTATCCCGCGCTACCCACGTTGACGGATCGCGCGCTAAGATCGCAGTAACGATCTCCTGAGTCCTCGGTGGCAATCCACCGTGTACCAAAGGATCAGTGAGTGCCGTTTTTGCATGCTGCACTATGATGCCTCCACTTGAACCCCCCATAAAGCCTCCTAATGCGGTTTCATCCGCTGTAAATTACCCGTAGGACCATGCTCATTGTCTGCCGGCAGTTTGGTGCCGTTCACGATGGCGTAGGCTTCTGCGTCCATCAATCGCCGCTCGACTAACCACGCCTGCGTCTTCATCGTCTTGTAGTCTGCGTCCATCTCGGCTTGCTTGGCGAGGTTTAATCCCATCACCGTACCGCACGCGGCGATAACGACCATGAGTACCACGGCCACCATCAGAGTAGGCGCAGATGCCTCGATGACGACCTTGCTACTATTGTGAATACTGCCGTTGTCGAGTGCCACTGATTCGTCCCATATTGCTTGTTCAGGGTCCATGCCGCTCTCGAGTCTCGCGCTTGAGTTCGTTGATGTCCTGATCCCATCGAGTCGCGTCACGGTCAAATTCCTCCTTGGAAACCCCTAACGGTCGAGCGAGCAAAACGGCAATATCCTTCTGTACGGTGACCATGCTGTTAGCCATCCAACAGATGGCCGTCGTCATCAGTCCTGCCAAAATAACGCCGCACCAGGCTAGAAACGTAGAGAAGCGGTTATCTTGATAATACTCCAGAGACTGAGCATATTTGGGCTTTCGTTCTCGATCTTTCACTGCGTCACGCAAGTCGTCTAACTCCTTTCCTTGAGTAACGGATGGGCGAGTGAGGGGAGAGATGGTCATCAGTTGGGTACATCCGCAGCGTTACGGGGTCGTCCTTCGTAGCAACGGGGATCACTCTCAAAGGGTCTGGCGTGCATATCGAATCCCTGTTTAGGCCCAGGCTCCCTCTATTTGCCATTCATCATGAATTCGATAAGCATCAGCATAGAAGAAATAATCCATCACATTCTCCTTTTAGGTTCCATAATAATTCATGGTCGGCAGACCGGTATAAGTAACAACGACAGCTTGACCATTCGGTAAAATAACACTGGTATTAGTGGCAAAGGCGGCAACATTGCCGAATTGAACGCTACTGACCGTGCCGCTACTCACTTGCACAATAATTGCATCCCCCGTGAGATTGGTATACGTGAAAGGGGATGCGCCTACTGTAATGGCTGTGGATGGTAACGGGTTATAGCCCTGGTTCTTCGATATCATCTTGGAGGCCACCGTTGGCACATCTAAAATGGCTCCGGTAATGTTTCCGCGAGCGTTAATCCCGATGATCTGATAGTTGGTACACAGCGTATCGACCATCACGCCGTATCCCTGCTTGTTGGAAATGCGCGCGTTGTTAGCCCCGTATGATCCCCCGATGATTGACCAATCGGTAGTGTTCATATAAGCGCCGTGATAGGCGCCTGAGCTTGCTTGACTGTTCGCGCCAACTTGGCAATTAACAAGTCCTATCTTTGTGCCAGCGACGCATGAAATCCCAGGGCCTTGATTGTTCTCAGCAATAAAATTGGTGAGCGTCACGCCTTGTACAGTTCCTCCCGCTACGATGGAGAAACCAGCGCCCCCTGCGTTGGTGCAGGAAGAACCCCAGCAATTCACCAAGGAAATGTTGGTAATGACTCCGGTGCCCGTGGGTGCGAGCAGCCAATTATTTGTGGGGCATGTGTCGGCAATCACTTGATCGCAGAAAAGCGCCGTGACGTACTGACCATTGCCGGGGTTGATCAACACACCATTATTTCCGGCCGCCACGAGTTTCGAGAGATAAACACCGCTCGCGTTGACGACGTTGATTCCCGGCCCCGTAGTTCGGTTCATGGTCGAATTGGCAATTCTCAATTCTTGTACGAGCCCGCCAGAAGCTCCTATCAAGATTCCATTCGTTCCTGACTGGATAGCGAACGTGTTGAGAAAATAAAACAGTTGTTGGGCTCCGCCATCAAACTGAAATCCCGTAAATAAATTAAGGCCGAGAATGATGTTATCGAGAAATACGTAGGAACTATTCTGTACACGAATCGCTGCACCGCTTGACTTGGAAACAGAGGCAGTCACCGTGAATCTACTAACGCCCACATAGGATGGCGCGGTAACACCATCTCCGATTGAGATCAAATCTCCTGTCGAATTGGCAAATGATAGAATAGAAACCTGCTGAGTCACACCCGCCAAATAGACCTTAGTCGAGGTCCATTGAAGCGTAGAGGATATTTTATAAGTGCCAGCGGGGACAAAGACTGTCCCACCATTAACTGCCGCTACGGCAAGGGCATTATTAAATGCAGCAAGACTGTCCGTGACATTCGAAGGATCAGCGCCGTAACGAAGGACGTTTAATGATGGATACGTGTAGTTCGTCGGTGTTACGCCCGCGGTCGTCTCGGCGCCGGTCAGTGGGTAGACACTAGAGATATTAAGCGACGGATAGACGTTATCAATCGTCTTAATGGGACTCGTCGGCGGGTCCGTATCATTCGCAGGCGCGAGAACAAACTTATAGACAAGCGCCGGATCGAGCCACACATTCGCGCTCGCATCCGAGGCCAAAATGATGGGGTTCGTGTTCATCGTCCCCATGGTGGAATCGGTGTACGTGACTTGCTTGGTGCTGGTTCCAGCAATGTACGTAAAGAGCTTTCCGCCCACCAACGGCGCCACGCCAGAGGCGTTCTGGAACCGCTGAAAAAGCTCTGGAGCTAGGACGGCGGTCACATCACACCTTCAGCGGGTAGCGTGTCATAGCCTTCAGGCTCCCCGTTCAAAAAGAGATTCAGTATCTCGCACGGTTCATTCGCGACAATTCTATGCCTGACCGTACCGTCAAAATCAAACACCTCACCCGCGCTTAAACGTACCGTGCGCCCCTCTTCCACAAAGTCACACGACCCTTTAAGGACAATTGTGTTATGCACGCTCGTGGCATCGTGAACATGCGCAGGCAGTGACTCGCCCGCCTCGAAGCGGTAGCGAATGCCGAATAAAGCGCCTGATCGGTAGAATTGAAAGTGCGTCATATGAACTTCGCAATCACTTTGCCGGCCTGTCCAGTTGCACCCGCATTTGCTGCCGTATTGCCGCCGAGGCCACCGGGGTTACCCGTGCCATTAGTGCCCGCGATACCTAGTCCGCCCGCGCCTCCAGAGTTACCTAGTCCGCCCGTAGTGCCAGCATTACCCGTGGTGTTGGTCGTGTTGCCGCCCGATGCCGTACCGCCCGCACCGCCCGTGCCTAAGCCTCCCGACACACCACCATTGCCACCGTTCAACGTCATGGTCGGGATGGCAAAGGTTCCGCTTGAGATAGTTGTTACGCCGCCATTGCCACTCGACGCAATCCCCGCCGCACCAATAACAACGGTGATCGTTTGTCCATTGAAGGCCGCGACATTGAGTACAGTCTTACCATAGCCGCCTGATCCGCCTCCACCGCCACCGTGCGCAGTACAGCCAGAACCGGAGCCAGAACCACCAGCACCCGTAGTGCCCCACCCTTCGAGCGTCATGGTGGACGCCCCCACGGGGATCGTGATGGCGAATGTCCCTTGAGTGTTCAAGGTCGTGGTAACCGGCGTAAATCCACCCGTAGCCGATGAGATGCGAGTGATGCGAAGGTAAGAGCCGATACCTAATACGCTCGCGGTCGCGTTGGATGCGTTTTGCGCCCACTGGAAGCTTAAGGTGCCTCCCGTGGTACAGAGAAGCGTCGCCTCGATCGGCATAAATCCCACTGCGGTCTGAGCTGTTTGCAGCGTCGCCGTGGTGTTGATGTTGGTGAGGGAGACGGGAGTGACCGCAGTCCCAACCCCGTTCATGCCCCAAGAGCCGGTGGAAATGGTACCCGAGTAGTTGATCTGGCCTTTGAGCCCCCCCGCGGACGTGCCGGAGCCGTCATTGAGCATGCCTTTGATGACATACGTACCACCCGCGGGCAGTGTGACAGTCAAATCAGGATCATTCGCGACCGTGATATTCGCGGCAATCGAAGTCACCGTATTTTTGACGATGTACCAGTCGATAGAGGGATAGCGGCGTAAGTACCGACCGGGGTTGCCACTCCCAATGGCGTTCGGCTTGATGACGTTGATCCCATCATCCGTCGCCGTGCTTAAAACGTTCCAGTAGAATTCACCCCCCAGGCTATCGCTGACACTCGTTCCGCCCTCGAACTCTACGATGAGCGTCTGACCCGCGGCAAACACAGGTACGTTGGCTGACCGTGCGCTTGAGAAAAGGTCATAGGAGCGCACCGCATTGGCAACCAAATCCGCACCGAAGCCTGTGGCGGGATTTGCTAAAGCGGTATTCGTGAATGACACATCGTTGATGCCTGAGAGCTGGTCGAGCGTAGGGCCTATCTGCGTGCCAAAGACCGGTGAACCGGATGTCCCCGCATTGGTGCTGATCTGCACCTTGATCGAAACGCCCGCAGCTTGCCAGATCGCCACATTCGGCAGGCGGCCTGCACTGTTGAACTGAATGGGGTTACCGTTCGGCGTGGCTCCGGTCGAATCCGTGTAAGTCGCGACAGGGGTCGAAGTGCCCGCGGCATACGTCCATAGCAGCGCATTGGTTAATACCGCGCCCGAGTCCTGAAAGACCTGAAGGATGGTCGAGAGAGGACAGAGGTAAAAACTAGCCATACTGCCAATCTAGGGCAAAGCCATGCGCCTGGAGCTTGGGGATCGATTCCTCGAGCGACTCCCCTACATCGTCGCGGTACATGAGATTAGGCACATGGACCTCTTTGACCGTCCCATAAGCCCGTTCGCAGGCCTTTTTGACGGTTTTCCCGAGGCCGGTAGCGACCGCCAGGTAATCACCCGTAGTGACCCAAATGTCCCGCTCTACCACGTTATCCCCTTCCATGTCGGGCATCGTGTCAATTTTGACACACTGCGGGGAGAGATACTTACTGTTCTCCTTCGTCACGCCGTAAATGGGAATGTCAGCCACCTCGGCCTTGGTGAACTTGCTATTGGGATAATCAGGTTGCGCTAGAACAATGCCGCAGGCGACCGCTGGAGAGGTTAAGAGCGTATCTTTCCCCTCGCAGGCATCAAGCATCCACTCGATAGGATCGCCCTTGTGAGTGGCCCACAGGATGTTAGCCGCGGGCCAGCCTAGCCGAGTCGTGAACTCCAAGGGCCAGGCCTTACCCTTCTCATCAATGATGCAGTTCACGTCGATATCGCCAAAGTGGCCCATCTTGACGAGATCGTCCTCTAACGGGGCCAGAACGTCGTCGAACAGCTTTGAATCTGCTGTGTACTTGAGCAAAGTGCCAGATTCTCCGCAATTGGGGCCACAGTTACCAGAGAGTAACTTTTTGAACTCGAAGTTCTCGTTAGGCTCACCGATAAAGCCCTCAGACCCCATCCAACGCGAGACAGCAAACTCAATCCCATCCACCACCGTTTGGAGCATAAACGGGCCTTTGCCGGCCACTTTTAAGCGTTGCCACCGCTGCAAGCGCGCGATCATGTCAGCGGGAGACTTACCGACATACGACAGGCTTTTGTCGTCCTCGCTGCCTAAAGTTTTGAAGACGTACCGCTCACCCGTCTTTCGCACGTGCGCCTCGGCTTCGGCGAGGGTCGCAAATTGCTTCCACTCGGGACATTCGATGTCGTGATCCTCGAAAAACTTCATCCCCTCGGCGCGTTTAACCTCAAGGTTCGCAGACTCGACAGACGGGCCAAACACGTTCACCCCGGCCTTTCTGAGCATCTGTAGCTTGGGCATGAATTCGTGGTTGCCCGATGGAACGACCAAATCAGCCCATTTGACAGATGACAGCCAGTTATCGACTTTTTCAATTCCTTTGAACCCGGTCGCAGTTTCTTTGTGATTATCAGGGGCTAAATAAAGGCGTACCTGATGACCCGCTTTGACAGCGCGGATCGCCAGGGGTAGAAGTTCGCCGACTGAATCCATGGAAATTAGGAGTACCTTCATGTGCTACGTGGTTTGTTTATTTATCGGTATGGTCATCGGCAAATGGCTGTACGAACCTAAACCACAAGTGTATGAGGGAGTTCGCTATACCGTGTCGAAGGACGGCACTTAATCACTGCTGATCCTGCAAGGTAGGCGCGGCGGACGGCGCAGCTCGCTGCAAATCCTGTAAGGTGTTTTTGCGCTTCACTGCCTGATTTGCGTCTTTAGCCGCTTGCTCTAACGGGTTGACCGTAGCAGCTTTCGCATCAGCTGCTTCGTGGAGCTTCTCGGCTCCCTTCTTGATGACAGTCCCAATCGTGTGCATCCCTGGCACATGCGAGAGTTTATCGATCATGGCAATCATGCGAGGGGTCGTGTTAGGCCCTGCAATGCGATCAGCCGGCTTAGTCCGTAAGTCTCGCGTCGCTTCCCTCAATTGCCGCAATGTTGCCTTTGCGGCGGGACCAAAGAGCGTGTCTAGCTTGCCATCCTTGTCCAGTTCATCGACCGCATCGATAAAGCTCGAGTTGAACTGCAATTGCTCATCCTCACCCCGAATCGCACGCTTGCCTGCTGCTTTCTCTTTGAGGTAATCGATGGTCGCCGCCCGAAGGTCATCGACCGCAACCGCACCTCGCGCCTGGGTTTTCTTCGTGCCGCCCTTCGTGAGCGAGTCAATCAGCCCTTTCAATTGCTCGTTAGAACCCGACCGCACTACCTTGTCAAACGTATCCTCTAGCGCTACTGCGCGATCTGTGGTGCGGCCTTTCTCGCTGGTCAATGACTTGATGAGCCCCTGACGATCAAACTCTGCCTTCGTCTTGGCAAAGGCCTTGCGAGCGGTCTTATAGGCATCCCCACCCGCTTGATCCAAAATGTCATCAATGACCTTAACCGCTTGTTTGGCGTAGTGCGCTTCTGTCTTATCGGCAGAGCCTACCTTGACGTTCGCTTCCTTACGCACTTCCTCAAGGTCATTGATGCGAATCGACCCGGAGGCGTCCTTTTTATAGTCCTCCAATGCCTGTCGAAGAAAGCCAGCATTGCGCTTATTCGCCGGCACGTTGAGCCAATCATCTAGCGGAGTGGCGTCCACGGGAGAGGCAGTTTCCCCTCCTTGCTTGGCCTTTCGATACTTCGCCCGGTAATCAGCCTCCAAGGTGCGCAATTTAGCCCGTTCCGCCCCTTGAACGCTTTCGCCCAGTTGAGAACGAGTTTCGACCTTACTCGGCGGTCGTACCGTGTCTAACTTTTTGTGAAGCGCCAAATCCTGAGCGGTATTGATCTCGCGCACAGGCTTTCCAGACGCAGCACGGGAGATGTTCTCTTCATGCGTCAGTTGCTCTAGGCTTCGGGTCGCTTGCCCTCGGGAGATGGGAGCGCCAACGGCTTGCGCACGGGCAACTCGTTTGACGGCGGTGGGATCGAGATTATCCAGGTTCTTTGAGTCTTTCGCGATGCTCGTGAGCGTCTCACGTGTCTTAGCAGCCAAATCATTCCATACAAGGCCAATACGTCCGGCATAAGCCTCCGCTGCTTTGGCCGCTGTTGCTGCACCGGCCCCTGATGCTACCTTAGCCCCTTTCAGTCCGAGCAACATCGGAGCGGCTTGAATGGCCGTATTAGCTCCCGCGGCCATCGCAGGAGTAACAGTGCCTTTTGTGGTATCCCCAAAAGTCGCCATCTCCGGGTCTTGGTAGCCCTTGTCCATCAGGGCTTGACCCGCCGCATCGGCACCCTTGGCAAGAGCATTGAATGGTGCAGCAATGGCCCCTGAAATCATCTTTCCTGAGTCGGTGCGCGGCTGATAGGTCATCGACTCCTGAATGGCTTTGGGATCGCCGCCAGCAAGTCCAGCTAACCCGCCGACAACGGCTCCCGCCGCACCCGTGACCATCTGGGCTGCGGCTTCCGTGGGGCCGAAAATCTCAAAAGCAGGGTGAACTTTGTCCGACTTCTCGCCCGTGTCCTTGGCGGCAATATGAGTCTTTACCACCTGCTGAATGACGGAGGGATCAGTTCCATCTGGAAACTCCATGGTACCGATCCCTTCCACCTCGGCTTTGATCGACATCAGGTCACCGGGTTGCCTTTGGCATCGAACTTAAGAACCTTGGGGGCATCGTCTTTAGGGGTGTCCCCGCCCTTACCCGTAACCCCTGCAATGCTTTCCTCAACACCCGACTTAGACGCCTCGATACCCTGCCGAACCGTCTTTTTGATCGACTTGAACTGATCTTTCGTGATGAGGTCCGGAATCACCTTCTCCGCCTCGTGGCGGGCCGCATCCGTGACCTGACCACCCTTGGATAGCACAATGGAGTATTCCGCCCTCAACTCAGCTACGGCGGCTTTGTAGGCCGTTAACGCGGGGTCGCTGTTCTGTTCCTTGCTCCAGGCTGAAAAAGCACCCGCCGCTTTGAGCTTCGAGAAATCGACTGCGTTGACCGCTTGTTCGGCTTGATCCAAGAAGCCACCGGGTTTCGTGATGGACTTCTCGACCGGGAGAATTGCCGCCTCGCGCCGGCCCAAAACACCGCTTTCAGTCTTTGCCACCTGCATACTGATCGTGCCGTCTTTGATCCCTTGTGCAATCTCATCGGTTGTCTTGTCGGGATATTTTCGGATCAGGCCGTCAAGGGTCGAATTCTGCGTTTCCTTGTTGCGAAGTCCAGCCGGAAGGGTCGCCCCGATTGCGGCTATCGAGGCAAGCAAATCCCCGCGCTTGGCCTGAGCGTCGGGAGTTCCGCCGCCCGTGCCCTTAGCCTCCATCGCCCGATCATGCCGCTCTCGTTCCGCCTCTCCGCGCTCGGCTATATCCGCTTTCTTGGCCCCAGTTTGAGCGGTCAAATCATCACGCATGGACTTTAATTGCGCCTGTCCCTGTTTGGTCGAGCGCTCGATCTGCGTCAACGTGTCGTAGGTCACCTGACCGTTCTGCGCGGTGAATTGCTGCATCCCCTGCAAAGCTGTCTTTTTGACAGGTTCCGGCAAGCCTGAGTCACTTTGAACCGCGTTCAAGGTAAGCGGCACTTGACCCTGAATCCAGGCATTGATACTCGCGTCCGTGTACTTAGGCCGACCGTCTGGGGTCTTTTCGTTCTTCATGGCGGTCGCTTGCATCCAAATCTTATCGACCGACTGCGCGATGATGTCCTGAGCTGCTGAATGCAATTCGACCTTTTGCCGCTGATTATCGAGTTCGCCAGATTCTTGTTGCTGCGCGTACTTCATCACTTCCATGGCGCGGCCCGCCTGACCTGACTTGGTGAGTTTTTGTGCGAATTCCGCTACCCCCTCTTTCGTCGTAAGATTCGCGCCCTTTGACAATGTTTTAAACTGCTCATCATCGGCAAGGGTGGCTTTTTCCTTATTCAGTTTCAGTTGATTGAGTTGCTGGGTATCAACCATATCCTTGAGCTGAAATCCCTTCGCCATGGAGCCCGTGATATCGGGGCCGGAAGCGCCAATGTCAGCAATCACTGAGGGGTCAAAAGCCACTATCCACCTCCCGCACTTTGCGTGTCTGCGATAACAGTGGGCGGGGCCGGGTTATTGAGCCCCTGAAGGGTGTTGTAGGTCGCGTATTGATTGACGCCGCCCGATATCGCTTTTGTAACGCCTGCCGCGGTATTGGCATCGATGCCGGCCAACGTATTACCCTGATTCATCAGAGTGCTCGATATGCCCTGGCCGGTCTGCATGATGCCCGCACCCGTACCCGCTGCAGCGTTTTGACCGATGCCCACTGCGTTCTGCGCATTACCGACCGCATTTTGATAGGTGGAGTCGGCAAGCCCAGTCGAAAACTTATCGAGAGATTCGAGCGTATTGCCAGAGAGGGACATGCCAGACGCACTGGCTGCGTTTTTGGTTGCATCGAGCCCTTGCTGTTTGGCGAACTGATAGCCGGGAGTCGCTGCTAGAGTTGATTGAATCCCCGCCGATCCTTGCGGGCCAATGCCTAACAGGTTCTGGTACTGCTGGATCGCACCCCCAGTCCCAATCGCGGCATAGGGCGCATTTAATGCCTCTTGCTTGGCTTGAGCGGCTTGCTGTGCGGCGATGGAAGCATTGGTCGCATCCTTGGTTGCACCCGCGGCCATGCTGCCCGCTGCCATACTCGCCCCGCCTGCAATGACTGCCCCTCCAATGACCGCTGCCGCTACCATGCTAATCTCCCAACCACTTCGAGTAGAATTTCTCGACTTCGGTGTATTTCAGCCTCTCAAAAAGCCAAGACGCATCCTTATGCATCTTAGACCCTACAAACATGCGCTGCACGCCTCTATTACGGGCTTCCTGCTCGACAAACCGAAAGAGTTTTACCCCTGCCATGCCGCCGCGGGCTTTAGGGTGTATCCAGAAAATATCCATTTGCAAGGTGAGGCAGGTCTTGTAATGCAGTCCTGGGGCCACGAACCCGACAAAATAGCCGACGATTTCCCCCGCCTCTCGCGCGCAAATGAACATCACTTGACCCAATGCTTCCCGGTCGAGATACACGTCGTACTGGGGGTCTAAGGGTACTTTGTCCTGATTGAGCGCCAACTCTTTCCAGTGCTCAGGAAACAACGGGATGAGATTTGGCAGCTCATCAGACAGAAGTTCTACGGCGAAGGTAATCATACGGGCTGCGTCGGCAGTTCCCCCTTGAATGAGAGGTGTTGAGTGCGAATGTCGATAATGAGGTGGATTCGATCCCCGGCGCTGTTATTGAACACCTCATGCTCAATAGCGTTTTGAAACCACCACACCTCCCCCGTTGCCATCTGTACGCGCTCATCCCCGCACCTAAAGTCCACTCCTGGGGTGCTTTGAACCACGTAGTGAAACCGATCCCAGTAATCAGCATGTACGGGGGTGTCGGCATGAGGAAATATCCGCCCACCGGGCCTGATCTTGTTCAGCATCACTCGTCCTAGACGCTCCCCCTCAACCGTGGTCATCAGATTGAAGATAAGCCCCCTGGAAGCCGGTAAATGCAGCGTCCCATCCATCCACGCGCATTCGTGCTGATCCTTCGTACCGCGCTCTAATTCGCTTAGCGAGGCTGGCGGAAAGCGCAAGAAGATCGTCTCCACGTCATTAAACGGCCCTTGCGGATAGTCGCGAAGGTAGGTATCGGCCTTCCACAGTTCAGGTTGCCGCTGGATCTGCACCATCAGCGGGGTCATGTTGATGCCTTGGGCAAGCCTCAGAAAGTTCTTCATACCACCGCCCCGCTGGCGTTATGCCACACGATAGACGGGCTGATTTGATGCACGAACACCGGATACCCTAGTGTTTGGTCGTAATAGGATAGGCCTATCCACAGGTTCTTCGTCGGTCGAGCGGCCGTCGTTCCGAACTGCCCGATAGGCCCTAACCACTGCTGAATACCCCCGAACCACGCCTGATAGAGCTTATCGAGCAAATCCCCCTTTTGCGTGATGATGGGCCGGGTCGGGATGGGAGTTGTGCTATTGAAGCTCATCCCATCTTCTCCGCGGGAGGTCTTTCGGCAATCTTGATCGCCCCTTCGGTAATGACGAACTTCACCGGGTCACTCATGCGAATTTTGAACACGTAGTCCCGTGCCGAGCCAAACCGTCTCCACAAAACCCTGGTCAGATAGGTGCCCACCGCTCCCAACGTCACCCACCGCTCGGCTGACCATGTTCGACCGTTATCCTTGGAGGTTTGCAGCATGATCTGCGGGTTAGAGCCCTGGCCGGTCTGTAAGCCAACGCCTGTTTCCATATCGAGATACAGCAAGGATATGCGAATGCGGTTGAAGTTCGAGAGGATGTGCCGGGTAATCAGTTCCCGAATGATCGTGACCCCGTTGTCGGTGTACTGAGTCGGGGACATGGTGTAAATCTGATTCGTGGCATAGTCCGATAGCAGAGTGGACCCGCCGTAATAGGTCGAGAGCAGCGCCGTATGCCTTACCGGAGTCACTGACGTACCTGTCTGCACCTCGCTCCACAGCCGGGTCGAACAGTCATAGAGAAACGAACGGTTAGCCGTGGGAAAGGTCAATTGATAGAACTTGTGCGTGTCTTGCTCATAAGCCAATGCAGTCGCATCAGCGACGGTCGTGAACGTGGCCCAAATCGCCTCCATGTCGGCATCGGAGATGATGTTGGCGTTATAGCCCACGATCTGAACGCACTGCACCGCTCCCGTCCGAGTCACTGCAAGGTGAATCAAGGTCTGATCCACGTGCGCGCGGGAGTAAATAGCTGCTAGGCCGTACTCATTCGCAGCCGAGATCAGCGGCACGAAAGGCTCCGGTGAAAGGCCCTGATTCGTCCAAAACTCCGTGTGCTGTTGAGAAAACACCACCAGAATGCCTAACAGGTTATCCACCGCCAAAACCGTGTCCGAATAGATCGAGGCTGACGCAAAGGCTAAAGCGCTCCACGTGGAACCATCATTGTTGTTCGATACCCAAAAGACCTGCGTACCCGGCTGTTCGGCCACAAAGAAGCCTGACACGAAGGTACAGGTCTGCGCATTGATCGCAGGGAAGGCCGCAATCGTGGTGAGTGTGTTGGTGGCAATCGTCCACAAATACCCCGTATTACCGTCCGTAATCACGATCTGAGTAGGGCTTGCGGCTAAGGAACACAGCCCCGAAAAGGTGTTGAGCGTCCCCGAGGCGATAGTATTTCCGGTTGATCCTAAGCTTAGGAACTGGTTATACGCCACCCCATAGAGCGTCGTTTGTGAGCCTAACAAGGCCCGCAAAGGCAGATTTGACGATCCCACCGTGAACTTAGCGACAAGCCCCGGTGTTCCGTAAATGCTGACCTTGGTCTTGTCTTGGTCCGGTCGGTTCTCGAAATAGCAGTTTAAGCGCCGTTGAGAGGTAACAACGAGGCTTTTCTGTCGAGTGCTACCCCCAAAAAGGCTGACGATCCTCATGGGTCATAGGGACTTCCAGCGTTAGGCTGGAAGTAGAAAGTCGTGGTTTCGCTGTCAGGTTCCCGTGCCATCGCCACAGACTCGAGATAGTTCTGCTGCATGTCCTCCGTCCATACCGCATCGAACATGCCGCAAATCTCTCTGGAACCGCCCCAACAGAGCGCCCGATACCACTGTTGCGGATATTCCGGGTTATCTCCCGGATTGTTCAAGTCCATCACGGGACGCAAGAACACCATGTGCAGGCTCTTGGTCACATCCTGAGCGCCTCCACAGTCGATGTAGTAAGACCCATTGCCACTGGTGGGAGTGGCCGTTAAATTCGTTGCCGTGCCGATCTGACTCTCGTAGTAATACGCCGTAGGGTCTGCCGTGTTTGCGACCATCGTCTTGGTCGGCAGCGCCTCATAATCCTCAAGGGTGACTGGGTTTTGCTGGACATCGTTGTTGTAAATGTCCCGCAGAACTGAAGTCACGATGCCTAAAGGCCGCTGCTGCTTGACCGTGTAGTTCCACACGTAGGCGTTCGCCCCCACCGGCCCCGTCAGCGCATTCGTGAGGGTCACGGTAGACCCTGTAGGAGCTCCGTTCACCGTGGTCCAGAAGATATCCGTATTGCCCGCGGGGCTTCCATACACCACCCCGATATAGTCCCCGTTGTTGATGTTGGTGATGGAGGACACGATGAGCGAGGTTGCCCCGGTAATCGCACCCGCGGTGGTGGTCGTTTGGTTGTGGGTCTGTCCGTCACTGCCTCCCGTGACTCCGCCGGCCCACGCATCCCCCGTAGGCCCCAGCCGATACTTAAACTGCGCGGCGCCTAAAAAGAGCCGGCCCCGCTGGCGAGTCCACATCTTCAATCCCGGCGCAAAGTCCTGCTTGCCCATCCACTGCTTCACCAGCATGTTGAGCTTACGCAAGCAGTCGGTGTATTCCTGGGCTGTTGGCACTTCCGCCTCACCGATCGCACCGACATTGAGCATCATCTCTCGCACGATGTCGGAGGCGTTGACGGTGAAATTAAACGTGCCAGAGGTCGTCATGCGGTCATCCGCTCATCCAATTGAGCTTTCAGCACGTGCCAAATAACCCTGTACGCCTGATCCGGGGTGATATCCGCCTGACACTGTGCCACGCCTGACTCCGCTTTCTTGCAATGCTCCCACTGATAGTGGAGCTGGTGACAGGCCGGCGCCTCGTTATTTCCCCTGCCCGGACAGACGGTATTCTCCGACCACAGCGGGTGGGTATTCACCCAATCCCGCGTCAAGTTCTCGTGGCTCGAATGCGAGAGAAACACGACTTTAGGATAGGACAATTGAGCCGCAGCGTTCATGAGACCCGTCTCAGGCCCGATCGCCATGTCAGCTTGACCCATGAACGCGAGTGATTCGCGAATCGACCACTTGCCACTGCGCCTATGCACGCGCGCTTCTTTCTCCCAGCCTTGCTCGAGGATCTGAGCCGCCTCACCGCCTAAAAACGCGATATGCACCTGCGGGAAGTCGAGCATGATGGACGCTACCGCTGCATCCAGATAAGGCCATGTCTTGTGCACTGAGGAACCCGCGAGCGCCCACGCAATGACGAATTCACCCATCTTGGCCCGCTCTTTCTTCGCCCAACTGCGCTCGGCCTCGGTTGCATAAAAATGCATCTTCGGTGCATATTTAACGCCGGCTATCTCGTGCTGCACCTCGAGGTAATTGCGATCGAGCATCGAATGTCGCAAGGCAGGAGGCCAGAAGTGCATCGTCCTCCCAGGAAGCGCTAGGAACGATCCCTCGACCGACTCCGATAGATTCACCCACTTATCGTACTTCGCCTTGTGGTAAGCCCAAAACTCGCCCAGAAGGCCATTAGGAACTTGATCCTTGTCTTGGATGTAAAAAGCATCGATGTTCGGGTCAAATTTGACTATGTCATCGCCGGGAGGGGAGGTGTATAGCGTGACGTGATAGCCCTCTGCCTTGAGAGCGGCGAACACCGATGAAGCTTGGATAAGATCGCCGAAAGCACCGTAGCGGCAGACTCCTACGGTTTTTACTGGCTTTGGATCTTTAAAGCTAAATTTTCTGACGTGCTTCATGGAAAGCCTTGAGTGCTGCGCTTTGTTTCGCCTTTGTTTCCTCGGTGTGCTTCCGCCCTAACCACACTTTAGACTCCCTGTTTCTTTGGGCAAGCCAAGGTCTTTTTGATCCCTTTATTGAAGCTATGAGTTTTTTCTTATTTTCATCGGACATCGGGTGTCCAGGTTTTCCCGTGTTCGACCTGTTGCGGGCCGCAAGATCGGGTCTCTTCCTGCCCCTATTTCCTCGCCATCCAACAGTGCCTTCGCCACCTTCTGTATGATTGAGAAGCTTGACGCCTTCCATTCTCAAAAGACCGATGATCTCGATCTCATCTAAGTTGAATCTAGCTTGCTCGCACACCGAAGTTATAGAGATAACAAAACCTTCTTGCTGCTCTCTAAACATCCACTTGTGAACGGCAGTTTGCCTTCTCTTGGCGTAGTTACGGTGTTGGCACAATCGGGTTTTAAGTAACTGAGTAGTTTGTCCGATATAGCGCGGCTGATTGTTTCTAGACGAACTCAGCGAATAAATAGTGCAGCATTTCACGAAAGCACCTTAAACACGGCATAGTGTGAATATTCTTTGTCTTGGTTCCGTTTTTGGTAATCGACCAGATCCCACCCTCTTGGAACCGTCTCCATCCACTCGACTATTTTATCGTAGGTGATGTCTACTTTGTGGTCTGGATTGGCCCCTGGTTGACCTACTTTTGGGTACTCATCGGCATCGGGAACGTACAAAACCAAATAGCCATTAGGCTTAACTACACGGCACCATTCGGTCAGTACGCCGGGAATCTTGGACTCATCGAAGTGTTCCAAAAGGTGCGAAGAGAACACAAAATCCATGGACTGCGAGGCGAAAACGTCCAACTTCTCGCAGGTTGGAACCCACACATCCGGCTTGATCTGTGCTCCGAATAGCTGCGCATCAACACAGTTATCGACCCCAATCCAGTGTTGATAGGTCTTGGCGACTCCAGAGCCTAAGTCTAGGCCTCTACCCTTCGTGTATTGGACGATCTCCCACCGAATCTTATACGCTTCATTCCCTTGCGGATCGGCGATGTTCCAGGTCATTTCAGAACCTTATGTAGGTCTTTTCGGCGACTATCGGTATCAATCGGTGAGTCTGACAGAATTCTTTTACCGCTGCATCTGCTCCCGCTAAACACCCCACATCGTCACACCAAATAACTCCCCCTTCGACCATGCGGGGCTGAAAATATGCGAGGGCTTCTCGATAGGACCGATATTGATCAACGTCCAAGTGAACAAAGGCCACCGGCCCCATCTCAACCGCACTATCGGGAAAGATGCCAGCCACCACCGTGGCATAGGGAATGGCGGTTTTTACTTCCTCGACTGAGGTGTCCGCAAAATCACCTACCCGGTGACTGTCTAACTCACCGCGGTAGGGTATCCCAGTAAAGGTGTCGTAGAGGTAGCAGGGCCTCCCTTGCGCTTGAGCTACTTGGGCAAGATGCCAAGCCGTGCCTCCGTGGTAAACGCCTACTTCAACGAAAGCGCCGGCAGGTGTTGATTGAGCGAGCTTGGCTAACGCTCGAGCGCAGTCCTCACTGACTAGGCTGTGCAGCATTCTTGCGCTTGGCCCACGCTGCTTTCATGGCCTCTGATCGGGTCTTGTCTTTGAATCCCTCCAAAGATAAATCAGGTTCGCCGACAGGCAACCCGTCAAACCCGTAGTCAATCCCGTCCTGCACAAAAGCAATATCGGGATGGTTGTACACGATGCCGTGATGGCGGGTTTTATCTAGTCCCATAGCACGTTCCATGAGCCGGCAGCGGTACCGGAAGTCACCACGACCAGCGAAGTGTTGAATTTAATACCGAGGCCGCCAGGCCCAGGCGACAGCGCTGATAATAGCGTGGTGGACGTGGACACCGCCATCAGCGTATTTGTCCCATCCAATACGCCAATTCCCGCTCCTGTTCCAAGTGCCCACAGATAGGAGCTGAAATAAATGCCGGGGCCATTGGCAACGGTGGTTGTCCCGCTCGTCGTAATGGCGGTGTAATTGGCCGCTTGAGCCATGTTGAGGGCTTTGGAATTGACCGAGGCTTTGCGAAACGGGTACACCCCATCACTCAAGGAAATAGCACCGGCTGACGCATCGGCCATGGTCACCGCATTTTGTGTCACCGTCGCGGCAGCTCCCGCATTCGAGACGACAAGTACACCCGTGCTTAAGGTGTTGTTGACCGGCCCCGAGGCTCCTGTCGGATAACTCGCCACCACGTTGTATTCGTTGTCGATCGACCAAAAACAAATGTCGCCCCGAAAGCGAATCCAGTACTTATGCACTCCCGCATCCGTAGGCTGAACCTTGCCCAAGTTGGCAACGACCAAGCGCACCCCGGCGCCCCAGGTCGCCGCAAACAGCACCCCATTGATCACATCGAACACCGCCCCATCGGTCACAGGTGCAGCATACGTGGGCGTTCCTGGGATGTTCATCAAACCCCAGGCACAGTAATTGTTGATCGGAATGGAGGCCGGGAAGTTGATCGCGTGATAGTTGATCAAATACCCTGGCTGGGAGGGCTGAAACTGCGGCTTACTGATGAGCGCCGAATAGCTGTTAGCCGTCGTACCACCATTTAAGGTGGTATTGCCGTTCGTTCCTGGAGAGCTCGGCGCTATTCCGGTTCCGCCGTTACTCGTCGTCCACAGATTGACCGTATCGAGAGTCGCCGCGCCAAAAAGATCAATGAAAATCTGACGCGCTAAGCTCTCAGTTAAGAATCCACCTGACGGAGATACGGACCCCAATATCCCGCTTGTCGGGTCGATCGGGATGACGCCTATCGGAGTCGGTGTTGCGGGGGCTGGCATAACTCATACTCGATCTAGGTAGTTGTTGCGCTCCACAAACCCTTCAACGCCATCGACATCGACCACATCATAGAACGCATCGTTATGCTCGCGCGTGTACATGTCGTCGGTAGAGAGCATCTTCTTGCGATCGAACCCCGTTCTCAACGACCGCTCCGTGATGTCGTTCGTAATCTGCGTGCCATTGCCGTTCATGGGCATCTGACGAATGTCGGCCATCTCCTGATCTTCAATGTCCATGCCGGGAGGGAGGCCATTGAAGAATGCCGCATTGTTCATCGGCCTGCTATCGGAATCTCCACCCGGAACGCCTTCACGCCCAGGCGTGCCTTTCTTAGCCCGCGCCTCGACATCCGTGATCCAGCCCTCGCCCGGGTCGTCATTCGACTGCTGGGGGTATCGGATCTCGAATTTCTCTTGTACTACCTTGCTCACCAGCCGTCTCCGGGATAGCCCAACCCTCCGCTGTAGGTCTTCATAGTCTCGACGCGAATGTCAGAGTTTTCTTGATCTTCGATGTCCATCCCAGGCGGCAAAGAGTTGTACATGGCATTCACGCCAAACTCCAACCCCTTCTTCGTGAGGTAGCCATTATCCTTAATGCCCGTCTTATCGACGCTTTCTCCACCCGAGCTTGGCAACACATCCACATCCGCCAAGGCTGAGCCTTTCATCTCGTGGCGCTTTTGCGCGCGAGCGTTCGCGGACTTGATCACGTCGTCTTTCGAGGGAGTCGAACCACCCACCATTGCCGTGGACAGCCCATCACGAGCGACCTGCGGACTTTCGTAAGCGCCCTTGTGACCTTGAGTTCTCTTAGCCATGTCTGCTCCTTTACGCCAACATTGAACTTAAGGGCGCGATACCCCACTGAACGATGGCCTGGTAGACCGCGGTTGCATCCGTTCCATTGACGAATTGCAGCGTGTCTCCGGGGTTCATGTACAACCCACCTTGGCCCGCTTGGTTGCCACCCGCATACCCTGATGTATACGTCGCGGTTCCCCACACCTGAGAGGTGTTCGTTCCCCCTAGAGTGTTGAGCGCATAGGGGCCGTTCATGCCACCTGCTACGCCGCCTCCCATGCCGCCGACGTTCACATTGGCACCCGTGGTTGACGTACCCCCGATCACCGCCCAGGGCGTCGCTGCGGCGCCTAGAGTCGTGGTTGCGAGCGCTACTGAGTTGGTGGCCGTGTTGGTCACGAAGAGCGCATAACAACCCGTCGCCGGGGATGTCGCCGTACCGTTCACCGTGTAGGTGGAAGTGCCGGCAGTCGTGGTGAAGAACGTAGCCCCGTAGATAATGAGCGAGGTCCACGCCGTGAACTTGCCTGACGTGGCACCCGAGCCTGCCGTGTTCGCGGTGAGTAGTTCGCTCTGCCGAGAGAGGTACGCCGGATTGTCATACGCAATGTTGCGGGTGACAACGTTCGTATTGCCTTGATTTTGAGTAGCCATGTTATGCCACCGAGTCCCATTTGACGATTCGTACGTTGATCGGATTCGTATGCACGATGCCGAAGCCTCCCAAGTAGTACCAGGCGATACCTTTGGACCGCCCGTAGTCGGTCGGAATCTTGCCGCGCATCTCCTCCGGTACCGCGATAGCCTCTGCTACCGTGTCATTGCCGAAGAAGAAGATCCAGTCCGACACACCGTTAACCCATGGCGTAGTCGTCACACCATCCGTGCCTAAGCCCTTCGGAATGTTGGTCTGCTCGATGTACCGCGTGTTCTCGTACCGGCCAATCTCACCGTTCATGATGAGGTTGAAGCCCGTGTCAGAATACTGGTGGATCGTCTCGAGGTTGTTTTTGAAGGTACGAAGCGTAGTCGGCCAGGCGATCGCGTAGTAATCGTCCGCGATGTAAGCCGGGATGTTGCGCTCCTTCATCGCGTCCACGATCGACTTGGCGTGACCGTTGTTGTAGGCGACGTTGTTCGTTCCCGTAACCGTGCCGTTCGTGTACAGCGTTACCGCGGAGGTATTCGTGCCACCCGTGGGGATAACTCTTAGAAGCGTCTGGTTGAACTGGCCCCAGGCCAAACGATCCACCGACTTAACGGTATCGTTCTTGAGCGCCTTCTTGATAATGTCCTCAACCGGGAACTTCGAGAGGTTATCGAGCTTGCCGGAGTAGGGGACCGAGTTACCTGCCTCGGTAATCGTCAGGGTGCCCTGAGTGATCGTGAAGTTGGTTTCCGGCATGGTGTTGGTTTCAATCAACACACCGCCTGCCGTTGCTACGTCTGAAACCACGTCCCAGGTGAACGTGTCACCCTTCTTTTTGCCCTGCTGTGAGATGTCGTGAACGTCGGCGAACTGGCGAAACTTCACCAGTGGCTGAACGTTCATACGCAATACGTTAGAAAGCTGTCGGCTGTAGAGATATCCGCCGAGTGAACTGACCGCCCAAACTTGCCCAGCCATGCGTGACTCCTTTGACCGGAGCCACTGTTGTTTAGGCTGCCGGCGCGCTTAATTCCGGCGAGAATGAACGTGCGGGTTTAAGCCCCTGGCTTTTGCCATCTGCTCGATGACATTGCCCACGTCTTCCTCGCCCTCCGGTTCCTCTTCCGTTTGCTGCCGTGAGGCCGCAGTCGGAACATTCACCAGAGTTCGCTTCCGTTCGAGCTTGGTTTGAGTCTGAGCCTTAGTCAGTCCAGGGAAGGCCGTGCGCAGCTCTTTGTCGATCGAGGTGTAAGCCTCGCTGAGC
>DATNLB010000576.1:0-2949 GCA_035603095.1 Candidatus Acidiferrales bacterium | reverse complement strand
ACTCTTCGTGAAAGTGTAGGTGTTCGGCCAGCCCAGATGCTGCGCCCGGCGCAGGCCGACGCGCGCGAGCTTGTTGCGCGCCCAGCGTGCTCGATTGCGTTTCAGAACACCGTCGAGCTCACCCGCGGGAGCGGAAGCTTCGTTGCCGCCGCGTCCCAGCGCCTGGCGGCGAAGCGCCTTGTCGAGTTCCGGACCTTCGGCGCGTTCTTCGACGCGACGAATGGTCTCGCGCAGCGAATCGATTTCTCTTGCCGCGTCGAATTGCGAATCACTGGCGGGATTGTAATTGTCCTGCAGCTCTTCGGTAACACGGCCGTCGCGCATGCCGACAACGTAGCAGGTCGAAAGATGCATCAGCCCAGCGTGATTGCACTTTCGCAGAAAGTCGAGCAAGTTGATCGCGGAATCGACGTTGGAAGAGAGCGCATCGCGCAAATCAGGATTGAAATCCGTCAGACCGGCGCTGTTCACGATGAGGTCGAGTGATTTTGCCAGCCGCGCTTGGGTCGCCTCGTCGAGTCCCAGGCCCGGCAAGCCCACGTCGCCTTCAACGACTTCCACTTTTTCTTGCAGAAATGCGCCGAGCTTCCGGCCGTGGCACTCCTGAAGCGTGTCGAAGGTGGGAGATTCCTCTACGATCTTTTCGAAGCGTCGCAGCGCGGAGGTTGTGCGGTTGCGGCGAATCAGCAGCGTGATCTTTCCGATGTTGGGAATATTTTCGAGCAGGTCCACGAGCCAGACCTTGCCGATAAATCCAGTTACGCCGATCAGCAAGAGGTGCCGATTCGCAAGGTTCTCTCGCACCGAGAGGCGTTCGACCCGCGGACTTTCCCCGAAAAGCGCGACGGACCTGCCCGGCGGAATTGTTGGACGGGCCGTCGTCTGCATCGCGCTCTCAAGCTGCTCGGGCTTCTGGGTCCAGCCCAGCCGGCTCAGAAGCTTTTCCCGCGGGATCCGGCCGTCCGCGCTGCCGCCGGCGATCCACGCCAAGGGCCCGCGCGGGCGCACGATTGGATCGAGCAGCCGTCCTGTCGCCTTGCCATCGCGAAATTCCAGGCGGTTCGAGATGATCGACGCAACTCCGAAATGGTGGGCCAGCGGCCGAAGTACGTTTTCCAGGAGTTGCCCCACAAGGACGACGCGCTCGCCGTTGCGGACGGCTTCGACTAACTTTTCGGCAGCCTCGGGGCGCAATTGCGGCTTCAGAACGTAGTGAAAGTACTCTTCGCCGAGGAGATCAAGGCGATCGCGGCTGACCCCGCGAAGTAATATGTGCAAAAACCGCGTGGCAAACGTGCGGCTTGCGAAATAAGCGAACGGCCTCGCGAGCGCCATGCCTGCCATGCCCGCGCGCCGCGCCCAGCGCTCCGCAAAACTCTGCGAGTTCCAGGTGAAAAAGCCGACCGGGCGCATGGCGCCCAGTTCGAGCAAGGAGCCTTCCACGCGCCAATAGGAAACCTGGCCGGTCCTGGTGTCGGGCAAGTTACCCTTCGAATTGGATCCGGGCTGCGCCATAGCGGGCTTACGACGAACGGCGACCAATCCGCTGTGAGAATAGCTCAAGAAAATGACGATGAGTAATAATGTTTCTCACCCTTTGGTCAAGCCGCTCTGTAACGGATTCGCACCCCGCGCCCTCGTCCACACCGCCGTGTGGCCCTCGGCTCGAGTCGGCCGCAGGCTGCTTCGGAAAGTGTAAAAGTAGCATTCTCAGCAGCTTCTCGCAAGGCAACCCGGCTGGCGGAGAGGCTCAGTTTCCTATAACCGTCAATCACGTATTGACCAGAGCCCTCGTGCAAAACCTTGCTTACTCAAGCAACCAGGGCATTGGAACATCGGTCCAGCGACCGGAGTCTAATATCATAGAACTTGCAGACGGTTCACGCTAAATGCCCGCGTGGAGTCAATTTCGCCGCGTTGTGCGATTTACCTTGCCGACATTCCTTGGGCTCTGTGCGTTTAGTTGGTTCTGGCTATACCTCGACTCGATTCACGAGCGCCGACGGGCGGAACACCTGATTGCAGATCTAAAATCGTTTCCGTTTTCAACGGCTGGATTTCTCGAAGTACGAGACTTTGTAAACCGTCACGGGGGCGTTCCCATCCTGCAGTTCCCTAGCCCGCAATTACCGCCGCCCGGGCTTCCCCAAATTGACGAGCAAGGCCACCTACAGCTGCCTGTAGTTGAACATCACTCGATCTGTACAGTGCAGGATTGCAGGTTTGAAATCACGATGAAACCACGAGTTTGGCGAATTTGGATGATTTCGATGAACGACCGAACTCCATCTTGGTTCGGTTCGGCGCTCGTCAATTCCGGCATTCGCCCTTGGGTTGCGGGTGTGAATTTTGAAATCAAGGACGGCTTGTTATTGGAAAGCAGAACGGCCGTAGCCCAGTTAAAGCGCGCCAGGTTTGGTTCGTATGAGGGCCTGGCCCCCCTCGGTTATAGTATCCTTTGTAGGGCTCACCCCAAGAATCATGAACAAGACGGCGATTACATTGTTTTCAGGCCGCACATTACGGGAGGCTTTACCGACGCCTTGATTGCACGGGTAATCCAGACTCCGGATGCTCCGATGAAACGCGCCTTCGAAATTAACCTTCACTGCTTTACTGCCGTTTTTCGAGCGTGTAGAGGATTAGAAGAACTTGCGCCTTCGGCATGGGCTGACTACGAGGCTGGAAAAGCGAAGCCCAAGAAGGACAACAACTGAATTAGGGTGCCTCTAGACGCCCCAGCCGTAGCGCTCGGCGTGTTCGAACGTACGCTGCATCTCTTCCCGCAGGATTTCCGTAAAGACAGAAGCGCCCACGGCGCGCGCACCCGGCTCAGTGATATCGGGCGTCCGGTAGCCACCGGCGAGTACCCGTTGCAGCGATTGCTCGACCCAATCCGCTTCCAACGATAGGCCGAAAGCGTCTCGCAGCATCATCGTGGCGCTGAGA
>DATNLB010000574.1:0-2002 GCA_035603095.1 Candidatus Acidiferrales bacterium | reverse complement strand
TTTCCCCAGTACGGCTGGAAGGTTGGCCTTTCAGGTAGTGCCTTTCCTTTTGTTGCTCAGGTTAAGCCAGCACCAGGCATGCCCTGCGCAGCACATAGGTTTGCATCTACCCTTCGTGCACTCCGCTGCCCCACTTTACGTCCCGCTCTGTGTCGGAACAGTGGACTCGGTGGCGCACTGCCATTTGAGGAGTCAACTCCTCTACCCCAGAGGTCTTCGCTCCGGTCTGGGTTCTATTGTCCCAGCCCATCAACGCTTAATCGACCTCATCCGTCCCACTCGCAGGCACATCCCGATTTCGCCGCTTGGCGGTTTATACGGGATGCCCTCGCTGTGCTGGTGCGCCTAGGCGACCCGCGAGTGGTTCCGTGCTTTCACTGTACGTTCCTTCTCGGCATGCCGTCCTCTACGGCCACGGGGAGTCCATCGGCTGTACTTACTCAGTCCTTCACCGATGACATGGGCCTTCGCCAAGAGCCTACGGCTCGGCACTCCCAAGGTTGCCCATCATCCGCTTCAGACGGGCGGAGGGTTTTCGCGGCTTCACTGGTTCGCTTTCGCTACGGCCTGTCGAGTTGCTCGTCTCCCTGGCGGATCTGACCGGGGTTTTCCCCAGCCAACGGAGACTTTTACCTCCGAGCTTTCCACCGGGTCGGTCGCCCTTCCCGGCGGTCGGATATAACTACGGTGGCCACTGAGCAAGCTCCACCGATGGGACTCTCACCCATTGGAACGTCAGCTAGCATCGCTGCACAAGCCCCTTCCCTCCGCCGGAGTTACCCGGAAGCTGTGAAGAAACTCTCTGAATTTCAATCTTGCAAAATAAAAAGTCTGCCGTAAGCTCGCGGCATGAGCCAAGAAAATGCAACCAGCAAACAGCCTTTGATTCGCCACGTGAACCGTCAACAGATGAGCTGGCGCGCAGTGGATGTCGAGCAGTTAATCAGCGAGGACCATCCCGCACGCGCTATCTGGACGTTGGTCGGGCGCTTGAACTTACGCCGGTTCTACGAAAACATCGAGAGCAGCGCGGAGGAAGGCGGGCGGCCGGCGATTGATCCGCAACTGTTAATCAGCCTGTGGGTGTACGCCTACAGCCGTGGAATCGGATCGGCCCGAGAGATCGAGCGGCGGTGTGAATACGATCCAGCGTTTCAATGGCTGACGGGGATCGAACCAGTGAACTATCACACGTTGGCGGATTTCCGGGTGGAGCAAGGGAAGGAGTTGCATCAGTTGTTCAGCGATTTGCTGGGGGTGTTGAGTGCGGAAGGCCTGATCACTCTGGAAGAAGTGATGCAAGACGGGACGAAGATTCAAGCTCAGGCAAGCGGTAAGACGTTTCGTCGCGAGAAGACTCTGCGGGAACATGTGGAGCGAGCGCGACTGCAGGTGGAGGCGTTGCGAGACCCGCTGGCGGAGCCGGCGGTGAATCGGCGCCAGCAAGCGGCGCGGGAGCGAGCGTCGCGAGAAAAGCGAGAACGGTTGGAACAGGCTTTGGTGGAACTGGAAAAGTTGCGCGAGACGAAGAAGACGGCGGAAGAAAAACGCGAGACACGCACGAGCACCAGTGATCCCGAGGCGCGTGTGATGAAGCAGGCCGGCGGCGGTTTTGCGCCGAGTTACAACGCGCAGATATCGACGGATGGAAAACACGGATTGATCGTAGCCGTGGATGTCACTCAGGCTGGGAACGACTGCCATCAGCTGGCGCCGGCGGCGGAGCAAATCGAACAGCGGTGCGGGCGAAAACCGCTACGGATGGTGGCGGATGCAGGTTACACCAGCCGGGAAAACATCCAAGAGCTGGCCGAGAAGAATATTGATTTCGTGGGGAGCCTGGCGGACAACGCCGCCAAAGCCAGAACTAACCAACAGCGGTTTGCGGCGACGCAATTTGTGTATGAGGCTGAACAGGACCGCTACATCTGTCCTGCGGGCAAGCCGTTGCTCTACGAAGGCCGTGACGAGCGCGGCGGCATCAGCTATCTCAAATATAAAG
>DATNLB010000428.1:0-6156 GCA_035603095.1 Candidatus Acidiferrales bacterium | reverse complement strand
TGCGCAAGCGGAAGCAGGAATACTCCGCCAAGGTTCGGAAGGCGCTCAAACGGAAGGTTTTAAATCTTGCCCAAAAGCGAGAAGTCTCTGTCTATTTCAAACACGAAGAAATCCTGGAAGGCGCTTTGCACGCGGAAGAGCTGCTGTAAGCGATCGATACTCGATGCAGATGAGCCAGTGTAAATTTCTCAGCTCAGCGAGGTCTTCCCCATCTCCGCCACCCGCCGCTCATAAGTCATTTCCACCAGGCCGTGCTTCCCGTAGTAGCGCAACACGATTTTATGTCCCGGCTTAATCTTCGCGCGTGTCTTGATCAGGGAATCCGAAAGTTCCACCCACTCCCCATTCACCAGGTAACTTCCTTCCCATCCGCGCAGTTCGAAACGCCCGTCGTTCTTCAAAATCAGCGGCGCCGCCTTGCACGGGATGACTTTCCCTCGAACTTTCGCCTGTGCGCACTGATAGCGCCCGGAAACATCCACAGTTTGTGCGTTGCTTTGAGGCGTGAGGAAAAGCACAAGGACAACCGTCGCGATGCAACGCGCCAGCGTCAAGCCCACCCGGGCAAACCCCATGGGGATCTCCACATCCAGGTCGCTTAGCTGCGGGGCGGCGGTCCCTGGCCATTAGTACAGGTGCAATTCACCATCCAAAATGCATAACAGTAAAGCCTTTATTTACAATGACTTGAAAACTGGCCAACCGGCCAGGGTTGGTCTGGTGTCCAATACAGCTACACCAACTGTCCAAGAGGGAACTCTTTTGCAACCTCCTAAAGGCCCGCCTTTCCGTCCTAATCTGGTCCGGAGCCCTATTCAAAGGGCAATTCCGCCACCGCCTGACCATCTTTCCGGGGGTCCGAAGCCCCGTAATTCACTCCCGCCGAGGAATCTCTCATGACCGCTTGCCCACCGCCCATGCCGCTGGAAAATGTCCCTTTCACCTCGATCTTGTGGCCTTTGCTCGTCAACTCATTCCGCACATTCTGCCCGAAGCGGTTTTCCATCATCACGTCGCAACCGCCGAATGTGTGTTTGCTGAAACGTGGCGCCTCCAGCGCCGCCTGGATATTCATTTTGAAGTCCACCAGGTTCGCCACGAACTGCGCGTGCGCCTGCGATTGATTCCACCCGCCCATGATCCCGAACGCCACACGAACATCCCCTTTTTGCGCGAACGCCGGAATAATTGTATGCAGCGGCCTCTTTCTTCCCGCCAGCGCATTTGGTGAAGTTGCATCCATGCTGAAGAGCCCGCCGCGATCGTGCAGCGCAAACCCCGTACCCGCTGCAACGATGCCCGATCCAAAAGCTTGGTAATTGCTCTGGATAAGCGACACCATGTTTCCCTCGCGGTCGACTACACTCAGATATGTCGTGTCGCTTCCAACAGGCATTTCTCCCGCCCCCGCGTCGCAGTTCGCCTTGTCTGCGTCAATCAGTCTGGCCCTTTGCGCCGCCCACTCTTTCGAAAGCAGCGCCGCAACCGGCAGTTTCTGTTTCCTCGGGTCGCCAATGTATTTCGCAAGATCCGCATATGCCAGCTTCTTTGCCTCCATCATCGCGTGCAGCGCTTTCGTCGACCCGAAACCCCAATCCTTTTGTCCCAACGGAAATGTCTCCATGATGTTCAGCATTTCCAGCGCCGCGATGCCCTGCACGTTCGGCGGCAGCTCGTAGATCGTCCAATCGCGATAGGCAGTGGAAATCGGTTCGACAAATTCGCTGGAGTATTCGGCCAGGTCTTGCGCGGTCATCGGTCCGTTGTGCCGCTTCATCGAGTCCAAAATCTTCGCGGCAATTTCGCCTTTGTAGAACGCCTCCCTGCCGTACTGCGCGATCTGCTCGAGCGACCAGGCCAGCTCGGGATTGCGAAACACCTCGCCCATTTTCGGGGCGCGGTCTCCCGGAAGATAGGTCTTCGCCGCCGTCTCATCCGTCCGCAGGTAGTCCACTTCTGCCGCCCAGTAAGCCGCCGTCCATTCCGGGACTGGGAATCCGTCTTGCGCCGTTCGAATCGCCGCCGCCAGATCCTCCGCCAGTTTCTTTCTTCCAAACTTATCCGCGAGCTTCTGCCACCCATCCACCGCTCCCGGCACCGTGATTGCATTCACTCCCTGCTGCGGCATGCTCCGAATCCCCTGCTTCTGCAAATACTCGATCGTCAATCCCTTTGGCGCCCATCCGCTCGCATTCAATCCATACAGCTTGTTCGCTTTTGCATCATAAACAATCGCGAATAAATCCCCGCCGATGCCATTCATCATCGGCTCCACAACGCCCATCATCGCGTTCGTCGCGATCGCTGCATCCACTGCGTTCCCGCCTCGCTCCAATATCCTCGCTCCCGCCTGCGCCGCTAGCGGCGATTCTGCTGCAACAATCCCATTCCGCGAGATCACCATCGACCGCCCCTGCGAGCGGTCCTGTGCTTCGCTCACTTGATCGGTCATCAGCGTTGCCGCTCCGTTAAGGACAAATAGGAAAACGCACACTCGAGGGAAACTCCGCATCGTCTTGGCCCGCTCCTTTTTTAATTCCTTCAAACTCCGCGTCCGTTCGGAAGTTGCGTGATCACCGCGCACTCTAACCCGTACGATGGCCTCTCGCAAGCATCTCCATCTCAGCAGCACAGACTTGAATCTATGCCTGCCCATGCCCCGCCTTCTCAGAATCCACCACAGCCTGGCCTTGCGACTCTCGGATGGGCAGCTCCATCACGGATCGTTTGGCTTTTCTCCCCCTAACGCCCTAGAATGCAAGGGACGTGGGTCAGGTTTCGCGCTAAG
This sequence comes from Candidatus Acidiferrales bacterium, assembly GCA_035603095.1. Lineage (GTDB taxonomy): Bacteria > Acidobacteriota > Terriglobia > Acidiferrales > UBA7541 > Acidiferrum. The sequence goes on along the minus strand of DATNLB010000428.1, from coordinate 3,368 downwards.
CTATCTATCCATCCCGCGCCTGCTACGTCTCGGAGACCGTCAACTTGGCTGAGCAGCGTCCATCCATGAAACGCTCGGCACCGATTGCTTCCCGCGATCCGCGCCTCGACCCCCAGATCGACGCTTTCCTCGCTGCGCGCCACGCCGACCCCTTCGCCCTCATGGGTCCGCATCCCTCGGAAGGCAATTGGACTGTCCGTTTTTTCCTTCCCTGGGCGGCTGAAGCTTCCATCTCTTTACGGCCTCCCGCCATTGAAGGCGCCACCCTCCCCCCCGCGAAGGTCACCGACGCCGTTAAACTTCGCCCCGAAGGCTTCTTCGAAGCCACTTGGCCTTCGAACCAATCCGCTCCGCCCGCCCCGGGCAGCTACAAGATTCAGGGACGCACGCACTTCGGCGAGTCCTTCGAAATCTTCGATCCCTACGCCTTTCCCGTTGTTCTCAGCGAGTTCGATCTGTATTTGATGGGCGAGGGCCGCCACTACGACACTTACGAAAAACTCGGCGCCCACGTGATCACACTCGAAGGCGTCCGCGGCGTTCATTTCGCCGTTTGGGCTCCCAGCGCACGGCGCGTCAGCGTCGTGGGCGACTTCAATCGATGGGACGGCCGCGTCCATCCCATGCGCGCTCGCGGCTCCTCCGGTCTCTGGGAAATTTTCGTCCCCGAGCTCACAGAAGGCGCCATCTACAAATATGAAATCGTCGGTCCGAGCGGCAACATTCTGCCCCTCAAAGCCGATCCCTACGCCTTCCGCTCGGAACTCCGCCCCAATACCGGCTCCGTCGTCGCCAGTCTCGATCACCATAAATGGACCGATGCCGATTGGATCTCGCACCGCGCGCAAAAAAACTGGTTCGAATCGCCCATCGCCGTCTACGAAGTCCATCTCGGTTCCTGGCGCCGCGTCCCTGAAGATCACAATCGTTGGCTCAATTACCACGAGCTAGGCGACCAGCTCATCCCCTATGCCAAGGATCTCGGCTACACGCACATCGAGCTGCTCCCCATCATGGAGCATCCCTTCGACGGGTCCTGGGGCTACCAGACTCTCGGCTACTTTGCCGCCACCAGCCGCTATGGCACTCCCGCCGAATTCATGGAATTTGTCGATCGCTGTCACCAGGCCGGCCTTGGTGTCATTCTCGATTGGACGCCTGCGCATTTCCCGCGCGACACCCACGGCCTTGCCCAGTTCGACGGCACGCATCTCTACGAGCATTCCGACCCGCGCCAGGGGGCGCATCCCGATTGGGGCACGCTCGTCTACAATTACGGCCGCAACGAAGTTCAAAACTACTTAATTTCCAACGCCCTCTTCTGGCTCGACAAGTACCACATCGACGCCCTTCGCGTGGACGCCGTCGCCTCCATGCTCTATCTCGACTACTCCCGCAAGCCCGGCGAGTGGATTCCCAATCAATTCGGCGGCCGCGAAAATCTCCACGCTATCGATTTCATCAAGCGCATGAACGAGGTGGCTCACGGCAAGTTCCCCGGCGCCCTCACCATCGCCGAGGAATCCACTTCCTGGCCCGCCGTCTCGCGCCCCATCTATCTGGGCGGTCTCGGTTTCAGCTTCAAATGGAACATGGGCTGGATGAACGACACGCTAAGATATTTTTCCCACGATCCCGTTCACCGCAAATACGAACACAACAAGCTCACATTCTCGCTTCTCTACGCCTTCACCGAAAATTTCCTTCTTCCCTTCACCCACGACGAAGTCGTCCACGGCAAAAACTCGCTCCTCCACAAAATGCCCGGCGACATATGGCAGCAATTCGCTAATCTCCGCCTCCTCTACGCCTATCAGTACGCTCACCCGGGAAAGAAGCTCCTCTTCATGGGTCAAGAACTCGCCCAACGTTCCGAATGGAAAGAAACCCACAGCATTGATTGGCATCTCCTCCAGCACGATTCCCACCGCGGCATCCAGCGCCTGGTTTCCGATCTCAACCATCTTTACGCCGCTGAACCCGCACTTCATCAGGTCGATTTTGACTGGCACGGTTTTGAATGGATCGACGCCAACGACGCCGACAATAGCGTCCTCAGTTTCATCCGCCGTGGCAAAAACCCTGAAGACCTGATCGTCGCCATCATGAACGCCACGCCGGTGGTCCGTGAAGGCTATCGCCTGGGCGTCCCCAATCCGGGCCTCTACCGCGAAATCATGAACACCGACGCCGCCCTCTACGGCGGTTCAAACGTCGGCAACTTGGGCGGCCAGCAAGCCACCGATCAGCCTGCCCAGGGCCGTCCGCAGTCTCTCGTCCTCACCCTTCCACCTCTCGCCGCCATTTATCTAAAATGGACGCCGCCATCCTGAGGAGCGCCAGATGATTTCTCCCGCGACGGAACAGGTGCAAAACCCAACAAATAGCTCTAAGGAAGGCGCGGAAACGTCGCACCCCCGGATGCCGGCCGTAAATACCAAGTTCTTGAATTGGTCTGGGATCGTGTTTGCTCTGTTGCAGAGCGCCTGTACCGCCGTCATTGCCATCAGCGGCCTGCGTGTGGCGATGGGTTTGAGCGCTCTCGCGGCTGCAGCGGGAATTCACGCACCCGCCCACGGATTCCATCGGGATGCCATCCGCATCCCCATGATGGTTTTGGCCCTCTTGGGAGCTGTTCTGAATCTTTATGTGGTAGGAAAGGTTCGCCGCTTGCGCAGCCGCCCCGCGTCACAGTGGCGCCAGCAGCCCGTAACAAAGAAAAAACTCAACTCCGAACGTTTTCAGATCGCTCTCTCCGTGCTAACCCTGCTTCTCCTCGCCGCCGAATGGATCACTCACCCCTTTATTCACCGCGTCCCCTGAAATTCGATTGCGTGTCGTTGCTTTTTACTTTTTCTTCAAATCCCCCCCGGGATTCTCCAGCTCCCTCGCCAGCCGTTCGTGCAGACGTTCGCTGTACCCCACTGGCAACTCAAACGTCCGGTCGTCCGCCGTCAAGATCAGGATGTTCCGCGTGGAATCCAGTATCGCCGAGCAAATTTCGCAATGTTCCAGGTGGCGCTCGATATCTTCACGCAACTTGGCATCAACGCTTCCGTCGAGGTACTCCGAGATGTGTTCCCAAACGTGTTTGCAGTCCAGTTTCATAGCGCTCTCCCGAAGAACAACCTGCGTGCCGGAGCCGTCGTTTTCAGGTATGGAACCAGGCGCTTTTGCAGCATCATCCGCGCCCGGTGCAGCCGCACTTTCACGGCGCCAGGATTTATTCCCAGCGCCTGCGCCGTTTCCTCCACGTTGAGTTCTTCCAGGTCTCTCAAGGTAAATACTTGCCGGTAAATGTCGGGCAGGTCCCTCACGGCAACTCGCAGCGCTTCCCGCAGTTCCTTCCGCTCCAGGGCTTCCAGCGG
>DATNLB010000528.1:0-2878 GCA_035603095.1 Candidatus Acidiferrales bacterium | reverse complement strand
CTCTTCCGCCGGAAATGCAACGGGCACGCTCGCCGAGCGCACCGAAGCATTCGAAAGGGAAGTAATGCTGGCGGAAATTCGGCGCCACAACTTTCACATGACGAATGTCGCCCGGGCGTTGGGTTTGGAGCGCAGCCACTTATACAAGAAGTGCCAACAATTGGGAATCGACCTGCAATCGCTGCGAAAGCCGGAATGAGCTTGGCTTGCGGCGCAGACTAGCTTGCGGCTTTCCCTCTACTTCAGCGAATCACGTAAACCATTTAAATACATAGATATAGCGAAAGGGAGAGGAGCGTACGATTTCACTTGACAAATTACATATTGCAATATAGATTTTGCACATTGCTATAACCGGGAGTGACCCATGAAACTTGGCGACAAACTCCGCTCCCTCCGCGCCGTCGAAGGTTCACTACGCGGCTTGGGCCGCTCGATGACTCAACAAGAATTGACCACCGCCATGAAGCGCGAGATCGGCCGCGGTTTGAGCCAGGCCTATCTGTCGCAGATCGAGAATGGTGCCCGGCCCCATCTCACACACACAACACGCGACCTGCTGGCGCGATTCTTCCGCGTCTATCCAGGTTTCCTGGTGGACGATCCGGAGGGCTATACACCGGGACTTCAGTCGGAATTGCGTGCCATCGACGCGAAGATCGATTCCTGGCTTTTTGCCGGTGCCGAACAGTTTACGGCCGATCCCGTCCTTCAGCGTGCGCTTCTCGATATCGCGGAGCATGAAGACTCGCGCCGGGCGATTTTGCTCCTGGCGGAAATTCTCCGGACGCCTGATTTGGCCGAGCGCCTCGGAGAAGTCTTGCACCACGGCAATCATCAGAACGGGGGACAGAAGGGCAGCGGTCATCCGCCGCCGTCTGCTGCTCTCCGCAACGGAGTGGTGTCGATCCCGGGAGGGTCGAGGTAGCGCCTAGCAGGGTCTGCGTCTCGTATTCCAGCTCGCGCACCGCAACGGCAAGTTGCGTCGGTCAAGTGTTGCGCTCGAGGTGTCGTATGACCTGGTCTGATCTTTATCTTCTGTCTTTCCTGGTGGGCTTCTCGCTCAGTGTTCTTTCGTTCCTGGCCGGCGCGGTCCACCTCCATCTGCCATTCAAAATCCACCTGCCCTTTCATGGCGCGCATCACGTGGGAACCAGCGCCTCTCACGGCGGGCTGAAAGGCGGCACACATATTTCCTGGTTCAACGCTTCGTCGGCGATGGCTTTCCTGGCATGGTTCGGGGGAACGGGCTATCTGCTTACGCGGCATTCGCATCTGCTAGCCGTAATCAGCCTTCTCCTCGCCACGCTCGCTGGCCTGGCAGCCGGATGGGTCATATTCCGGTTCATGGTGAAACTCATGAATTCAACCGACGCACCGATGAAGAGCGAGGACTACCGGATGGAGGGTTCGCTCGGGACCATCAGCATGCCGATCCGCGAGAACGGTACGGGTGAAGTCATTTTCTCCCTGGCGGGAGTACGGAGGTGCGCCGGCGCGCGCAGCGGCGACGGCAAAGCGATCGAGAAAGGAGCTGAAGTCGTCATTGAGCGGTACGAAAAGGGAATCGCCTACGTGAAGAGGTGGGAAGAGTTTTCGAGCTGAAAAGTTTCCCGGACTGGCGTTCGACTCAAACAGTCCGGAAGGGTTGAAAAGGAGGCTTTATGTTCGGGTTGCCAAACGAAGTGGTGGTCATCGCCGGGCTTCTCGTTCTTGGACTCTTGATGATCGTGATCGTGATCGCCAAGATGTACCGAAAAGTCGGGCCAAATGAAGCATTGATCCGCTACGGCATGGGAGGGACGGAGGTCTACTGCGGGAAGGGCGCTTTGATTTTTCCGATGGTGCAGACCTGCCGGGACCTCTCGCTGGAGTTGATGTCGTTCGACGTCGCTCCGCAGCAAAGTCTGTATACGAAGCAGGGCGTCGCCGTAACGGTCGAAGCCGTAGCGCAGATCAAGGTGAAGAACGACAAAGAGTCCATCCTGACGGCTGCCGAGCAGTTCCTTACCAAGCGGCCAGAACAGCGCGAGGCCTTGATTCGGCTGGTGATGGAAGGCCATCTCCGAGGAATCATAGGCCAGCTCACGGTGGAACAGATCGTCAAGGAACCGGAGATGGTCGGCGACCGCATGCGATCCACCTGCGCAGACGACATGAGCAAGATGGGTCTTGAAGTCATCAGCTTCACCATCAAGGAAGTACGCGACAAAAATGAATACATCACCAACATGGGGCGGCCTGACGTTGCGCGCATCAAGAGAGACGCCGAAGTGGCCGCTGCCGAAGCCGACCGCGACATCGCCATCAAGCGCGCCGAAGCGACGCGAGCTTCGGCGGTCGCGAAAGCACAAGCCGACCAGGAGCGCGTTGCTGCCGAAACGGCTTCTCTTGCCAAACAAGCCGAAGCGCAACGCGACTTGGACATCAAGAAGGCCAGCTACCTGGAAATGACCAAGAAGGCGCAAGCCACGGCCGACAAAGCGTATGAAATCGAAACCAACGTCATGCAGCAAAAGGTGATTGAAGAATCCGTGAGGGTGCAGCAAGTGGAGCGCGAAGCGCAAGTGAAAGTGCAAGAAGCGGAAATCGCGCGCCGCGAAAAGGAACTCATCGCTACCGTGCTGAAGCAGGCGGAAATCGAGCGCCAGCGCATCGAGACGCTGGCCAGCGCCGAGCGTCAGCGCTCGATAACCGAAGCCGAAGGCCGGGCCTCCGCCATTCGCGCTCAGGGCGAAGCCGAAGCCGAGATCATCTTCAAGAAGGGCGAAGCCGAGGCCAAGGCCATGAACGTGAAAGCGGAGGCCTTCCAGGAGTACAACCAGGCCGCCGTGCTAGACAAGTTCATCACCGGAATGCCGGAAGTGGTGCGCGCTCT
>DATNLB010000522.1:0-2984 GCA_035603095.1 Candidatus Acidiferrales bacterium | reverse complement strand
GATGTTGTCGAAGAGCGCCCGGGAGAGGGCAATCCCTTCTTGTCCACAAATCGGTCCATGTCCGGGCACAAACAGCGTATCCTTGTTCCAGGAGGCGAATGTCTTTAACGTCTGCCTCCACCCGGACACAGTAGCCTGCGCGTCGAAGCAGACCGGGTACATGCCGGAAAACAACAGATCACCCGTATAGACCACGTTTTGTTCTGGAACCCGCACAATTACGTCCGTCCCTGAATGTCCCGGGTAGCTCTCGATCACCGCGGTTACTCCGCCCAAGTCCACCTTCATCGGCAACTTCGCCGGATCAATGGGATGATTCGGCAGTGCCAGAACCGTGGAATTTGTCACGTTGTACAGATTAGTTGCAAGGGCCAGATTGCCTTCGCGGTGTTTCCGCGCCGTTTCTGTTTTGGCCTCTTTTATCGCCTTCTCGATGGGTCCCAGGAAGGCCGCCTTGTCGACACCCTGCAGCGCCCCATAGCTCTCCACAATCCGCTTCGCCGTGTTGGCATGTGCCCACAAAGGAATCCCGTTGGAACCGTAGAACGCATTCCCCATCGAATGATCGAAGTGATAGTGCGTGTCCAGCGCGACCTTTACGGGGACTTGGCTGACCGTCCGCAGTGCATCCATCTGAAAAGCGGCGCCGGGCGCGCTTATAAAACCCTCTATCAACAGCGCGCCATCTTTGCCAACCAGGAAACCTCCGTTGCAAACCGTCTGAAATCCTTTCGAGGGATCGGAGATTGTTGCGTACAGCCCTTCACCGATCTTTCTCACCGACGCGAAGCCCTTATCGACAATCGGTGTTTGAGATACACGCGCGTCCCCTGCCAGCTCCGCCGCCAGCGCCGGCATCCGGAGCAACTTGGCGGTGGCATACAACGCTCCGAAATACGATGCCTTGGCCAGAAAACTCCGCCGTGAAAACGGCGCCGAGTGAACCGTTTGGCGGTCACTTCTGCCGCCGGCCGTTTCATAGTTTCCCCTGTTAAAGTCGATCATGGCTCCTCCGACCGAATTGAGTTTCCGCTTGTAGCGACTCTTTTGGAAAAGGGGACTATTCTAGCAGAGCGTTAAGCCAAAACCAGTTTCTTGTATTTGGGGCGGGTTATTCGAAAGATTGACCCACCCTTGACCGTACGAAAGCTTGTCATGCACAACACCGATGTCATGTATGCTATGGATATACGTAATCCTCTTTACGTAATATAGAGTGAGTCAGCACCAACCCTTTCCTAAATTGCTCCGGCTGAATTCGGTTGCTCCTTGAGGAGGCACTCCAGCATGACCAAGATTATGGGCACGGTGGCATTGGTAATAGGGTTGGCGCTACTCGCTCCCTCGTGGCAAGCTCAAGAAAGCTGGCGGCAGACGTGCGTCCAGCAATGTTATAGCCGGCCTACGCCCGGCGATCCCGAACTGCAGAGGCAGGAGATCGTCAGCCTGGAAAAAGAAGCCGCACACGCCATCCAATTAAAAAGCGGCACTTACTTTCAGCGCGTATACAGCGATGATTTTGCCGGCACGCTTTCTCACGGTCAGCTGGTAGACAAGACGCAGTGGATCGAAGTGATCGAATCTCCCGCGGTCAAGTACGAATCGTTCAACGCCTCGGACATTAAGGTCCGCGTCTTTCAAGAGACCGCGGTTGCAACCTGCCTGTGGTCAGCGCGCAGCATCATCAAGGGCCAGCACATCAGCAGCCAGATTCGCGCCGTGCACGTCTATGTGGACACGCCCCGAGGCTGGCATGTGGTTTCCGCCCAGTCAACCGTTCTGCCTCCGGATATGCAACAGCCGCTGTAGCGATTTGCCGATTTCCAGCGTGTGCATCGCGTTGACGCCCCGTACAGCGAGTGTTACGCTCGCCGTTCGCTTTCCGAAAACGCATGCGCGCCGTCGACCTGATCCGCAAAAAACGTGATTCCGGAGAACTCTCCCGCGAAGAAATCAATTTTCTCGTTTCCGGCTACACGCGTGGCGAAATACCCGATTACCAGATGGCGGCGTGGCTCATGGCCGTGTGGATTCGCGGCATGAGCCGCTCCGAACTCGCGGCTCTCACCGAGGTGATGCTTTACTCCGGAGAAGTCCTCAACCATTCCGAGATCCCCGGCAAGAAAGTGGACAAGCACTCGACCGGAGGGATTGGCGATAAAACTTCTCTCATTCTTGCTCCCATCGTAGCGGCGGGGGGCCTAACGGTTCCGATGATCAGCGGGCGCGGCCTCGGCCACACCGGCGGCACGCTCGACAAGCTGGAAGCGATTCCGGGCTTCAACGTGAATCTGTCGCTGGACGAATTTCGCCGCGTCTTACGCGAATGCGGCATGGGTTTGATCGGGCAGACCGCGGAGATTGCTCCGGCCGACAAGAAAATCTACGCGCTTCGCGACGTTACTTCCACCGTCGAGAATATTGGACTCATCTGCGCGTCTATCATGAGCAAGAAACTTGCCGAAGGCATTGACGCACTGGTCCTCGACGTCAAGACGGGCTCCGGGGCCTTCATGAAGAAAGAGGAAGATTCCGTTCGCCTCGCTGAGGTCATGGTGGAAACCGGAAAGCGCATGGGTAAAAAAGTAGTAGCACTTATCACAGGAATGGATCAGCCCCTTGGCCGTATGGCTGGCCATTCGAATGAAGTTACCGAATCGGTCGAAGTCCTCAAAGGCGGCGGCCCCGCCGATCTGCGGGACTTGAGCCTGGACCTCTCGGCGTGGATGTTCTATCTCGGTGAGAGAACAGAAAGCGTGGAAGAAGGCCGCCGCTTGGCCGAAACCATGATCGCAACCGGCCAGGCACTCGAAAAATTCCGGCAGGGGATTCGCCTGCAAGGCGGCGATGAACGCGTCATTGACGAACCGGAACGCCTGCCCACCGCGCGCCTGCATTTCCAAGTAGCGAGTTCAGCCAGCGGCTTCGTCACCGGCACCAACTGCGAGCAGTTTGGCATCGCGCTCGCCATGCTCGGCGGAGGC
>DATNLB010000139.1:0-17037 GCA_035603095.1 Candidatus Acidiferrales bacterium | reverse complement strand
AATCAGAACATTCAGCCCACGGATGCGCGCGATGTCATACAACGTCTGACACAAGCGTTCGGTAAGCTGCCTCAGGTCCTAGCGGTGGTTCTCGGGGGTTCGCGTGCGGCAGCAACAAGCGACGTTGCGTCCGACTACGATTTCTACGTGTACACGGTGCGGGAAGTGCCGGTCGATTTTCGACGGACACTTTTGGGGGAGAGCGCGGAAATCGACAATCGCTTCTGGGAACCCGGCGACGAGTGGAGCGATCCATCCACTGGCACGCACATCGATATCATGTACCGTTCGCCGGAGTGGATTGAGGGGCAAATCGAGCGCATTTTATCGCGTCATGAAGCTTCGCTCGGGTATACCACCTGTTTTTGGTACAACGTCGTTCATTCCGAAGCACTACTTGACCCGCGAGGTTGGTATCAGGGACTGCAGAATCGTGGTCGCGTGGCGTATCCGGAAGGGCTCAGGCGTGCGGTACTGATGAAGAACTGGCCCGTGCTACGGCGAAACCATTCATCGTATCGACGCCAAATCGAAGTCGCCCTAAATCGCGGTGACATTGTGAGTGTTCAGCACCGCGTGACCGTTTTCCTCGCGAGTTTCTTTGACGTGTGGTTCGCTCTAGAACGAAAGCCGCATCCGGGTGAAAAGCGCCTCTTGTCTCATCTGTCAGAACCGTGGAGTTCACTCGCGCGAGCGCTCACCGAGGCCTCTCCCGAGACGCTGCTGAAACACATTGATGCGCTTGTGGATCGCGTCGACGCCAAGCTAATCGAAGAAGGAATCTTTGTGGCAAACGTACGAATCGAGCATGCAGCCGACTCGGGCTCAGTAGGACTTCGGCGCGGCAACGACTCCCCAAAATAATCACTTCATTTGGGCGGCGGGTCGCCGAACCGGAAGCTCTCCAGAAACGTTAGTCGCTGCGAGATGCCTTCTATACTGCGCCGTAACTCGCTAAAGAGTTCCTTGCCCATCACCCAGCAGCCCCACATCCGGGATTAGGGTATTCACCCGACAATGATTTCAGGAATTCACCTGATTGTATTTCCTTTCCCGCGTCCGTAGTCTCCCGGCAAGATGAACATCAGGCTCCGCGCACGATGTTCTTGACGCGACGTTTTTATACCTGAAACAGCGCTCGACGGATTTCTCAGAGTGAGGGAGCACCGTGACGAAAAAGACTGCGTTTACTTGTGACACCATCCCATGCCGTCGTGAGAACTTTTCGAGCTTTGGTAATACTTTTGGGAACCTCCCCAAGGAGACGGTCATATCTACAAAAACTCTCGAACGTCTGCCGGCCCTTGGCCTGCGAGTGCTCGCGCTTCTTAGCATCTTGCTCGCCGTGATCACCGCCCAAGCTTCAGGAACGACCGATGAAAAACACTTCTTTTGGGCGCCGGGGCAGGCACCCAACCCCAGCTCGGTCGCAAATGACCTCATTTATCACGGCGGCAATGCGGGAGCGGGGGCTATCGGCGTAGAGACCACGCCGGGGATCTATCTGATCTTCTGGGGGCCCGCTTGGGCGAACGGTTTCACGACCACGGACGTGAACGGAAAGCAGTACACGAGCCAGCAGTTACAGGGCTACGTGACCTCGTTCTTGACCAATCTCGGCGGCACATCCTGGGCGGCCATCCAGACGGAATACTGTAATAATGTCCCGGCCGGGACCACCAGTTGCGCCAACGTCAGCGGCGGCGGGTACGTTACCAACCCGAGGAAACAACTTAAGGGTGTCTGGACCGACTCGACGGCCGTGCCCAGCGACATCATCGCCTTGGGCTTGGCTGAAAACGTGGCCGATGATCCCCTCGCCATGGAGGCGATACGCGCATCCGCTCACTTCGGGTACGATCCGCAGGCGACATACATCATCCTCACGCCGCCGACATCCATTGCCACTGGGCAGCCAGTTTATTGCGGCTACCACACACAGACGACCAGCGTCGATGGCCTTGGCAACCCGTACCGGCTGCAATACGCCTTCATCCCGTTCCTCAATATGAACTGGCCCGGCCTCGGTACCGGCGGCTGCGGAATGAACTCTGTGAACGTGATCAGCGATAGCTTTGGCCACGGGGTCTTCGACGGCTATAGCATCGTCACCGGGCACGAGTACGCCGAAGCGGTCACCGACCCCGACAATTTTGCCAGCGTCCAGGACGGCTGGAACGATGCGCAGGGGAGCGAGAACGGCGACAAGTGCGCGTGGACGGATCTCGCCAATGTTCCCATGAATAATCGCACCTCGTTCGCAGTGCAGCCCCTGTGGAGCAACAAGGCATTCGACGTGACCGGCCAAGGCTGCGTTCGGTCTGCGCCGAGCAATCCGCACGCCATGCCCGCGGTGGGCATTACGCCGCCTGCGATTGACATCTGCATGACTCTCCCTACCTGCCCGCCCGGCGTAGCGGCGGGGCAGCCCATGCCCGTCAACATGGCCTATTTCGGCGGGAAGGTGCAGGTGAATCCCAAGATCTATCTTGTCCTATGGGGCTGGGGGCAGCCGAATGCATTCGATCACACGACCGCGGGCAGCCCGGCAAGCGATCCGGACGGCGTTGGGTCGCTCATGACAAGATTCGTGGCAGCTATGGGCGGCACGACATGGGGCGACATTTCCGCGCAGTACTATCAATCCAATTACAACGGCACCTATTCGACGGTCGGAAACCCGAAGCAGGAGTTGGCGGGAGTCTGGCACGACAACATCAACCCCATTCACGACAACCTGGCCCCCGCCGACCTTGCAAGCGAGGCAGCGCGCGCGGTTCAATACTTCCACGCGACCGACCTGGCCAATTCTAACTTCGTCATCGCGACACCGCAGAAGTTCAACGACGCGGGCTTCAATCAAAGCCAATACTGCGCCTGGCACGATTACACGACGCCGGCGGGTTACCCCGGGGTGCAGCAAGGCATCGCCTTCACCAACATGCCCTACGTGCTGAATGCTGGCGGCGGATGCGGGCAGGACTTCGTCAATCCCGCGCCGGCGGGGGACGTTGACGGTGTCACCATTGTTCTGGGTCACGAGATTGCGGAAACTCTAACCGATCCGGGCGCCGAATCGTCCACCGGCCTGGTACCGAACGGAGGCTGGTTCGATTACCAGGGCTGGGAGATTGGCGACAAGTGCGCGTGGGTTGGCGACGGTCTCCAAATCCCGGGCGCGCCGTTCAATATGATCGGAAACGACGGCCGCGCGTACCCAGTGCAGACATTGTGGAGCAATAAGAGTCTAAGCGGAGTCGGTTACTGCTCGCAGGGATTCTAAAACGTGTTTCCGCGATAAGCCGGTCCGTTCAAAATCATCGGACCGGGTTGACAACTGATACACGACCAAGATTTAGGGCTTAGGAGGCCGCCGCAGGGTGGGCGCATCGGGCGGGCGATTCTTGTCTTCCTGCACTTTTTCGACGGGCTCCTCAGGCGGAACCATCCATTCGAAACCGTGCCGTTCGTCCATCGTGCCCAGAACAAACGGCGCACCCCCGGCGATCAAAGGCAGCACCGCGCGCATGAAATCAGCGGAATCGACCGGAGCAGCTTTCTGCGCTTGGCCGCCACGGAGGTTATCGAGCACCTTGGCAAAGCGCGGCTCACCAGAGCCGAGATGCGTGATGTTCGGGTCGTTGCCGCGGATCATCTCGGCCAAAGTGGGACCTTTCGAATCCGGAGGATAACGGCTTTCCACCACGGTGCGCGGTGCATGTTTTTCCGGCGGGTAAATCTGAGTGAAGCGCGGCCGCTGCACACGCGTCTGCCAATAGTCACCCCGCGTGGCCACTTGCTCCTGCTCCATTCGATACTCCACGACCCACACTTCAGGGCCGTAGTCGTTGGGAGCATAACCAATGATCACCATCTGGAAGATGGGATCATCGGCGGAGAAATCGAGTTTGTGGTGGAGTTGCGCGACCAGGGGGCGAAGCTTTTCGAGGAAAGCGATGCCGATGGTCTCCAAGTCCGTCTCGCCTTCGCCGGGAGCGGCCTGGTAACGGGGATCGGCCCGGGCGACACGCTGAAAATTGCGGTCCAACCGAACGGGCTTGGGGTCGGCGGGAATCCGCCATTCCGAAGCTCCGAAAAGGACGCCGATGTGCGTGGCGTCGAGGTCCATCACCCGCGGAGGAATGGAATTTCGCTCCACGGGCTGATCGATGGCCGCAAAAACGATGACGTCCTTTGCCACGTGAACGATGGCACGGCCGCCAGCGAGATTGGCGACGATTTCGTCTTCATGCTGCTCCTGGGCAAGAGCGTCAAACGAGGATATGCAAAGGACGCCGCACACAAAAAAGAAAGTGATTCGCCGCGAAAAAGTCGCGCGCAGGCATCGAGCGAGTCTAGGACTGTGTCCTGACATAAATCAACCGGCCTCTCACTATCATACCCAGAAAGCGCAGGCTGCTTCCCATATTCTTGCCAGACGCTGAACGCGCGGAGTTCCGCGCGACCGTCACATCGAGTAAACTATAGGTCCGATATCTTCGATGGCAGGCAAAGCATGGGACTCCGAAAACCGAAAAGCATAAAGCATAACGGAAAGTCGCTCGCGGAAATTCTCGAAGCGCACGAGCGTTTTTTCAGCGGCAAAGACGGCGGAGTTCGAGCCGACCTGACCGGTGCGGACCTTTCTCACGCGGATCTCAGCGGAGCAAATCTCAGCGGCACAATCCTCCGCAACGCCAACCTCGAGGGCACGGATTTGCGCAAGGCAAAACTCCCCGGCGCCGACCTTTCTGGCGCGAACTTGCACAGAGCCGATCTCCGCAACACGGACATGACGGAAGCGATTCTTCCGGGGGCAAATTTGACCGAAGCGCAGGCCAGCGGAGTGGAATTTTTTCGCTGTGACCTTTCGAACGTAAATTTTCAGCGCGCGCGTCTGCGCAATGTGAATTTGCGCTTGGCAAATGTGACCGGCGCAAAATTTTCCGGCGCTGACATGGGCGTGGCTATTTTGCGGGAGACGGATTTGACGGGCGCGGATCTTTCCGGCGTCGACCTCTCCACGGCGCTGCTGCCGCGGGGTTTCACGCTGCCGCAAGCCGCGAAGAAGAGCGCCTAGTGCCGCTTTCGAATCGCCCGTGGATGACAATTCGCGTTTCGCCGTGGTAGCCTTTCGCGGAAGAAACCAAACCCTTCTTGAGTCCTGTGGCCACCCCCGTCACCCAACTCGAGCGCTCGGCGGTGCGCGAACGCGTGCTGGATGTAATCCGCGGCCTGCTCGATGAACTGGGCAGCCAGGGCGCGCTGCCGATGCTCAATCCCGCCTCGCAACTGGATCGCGACCTGGGACTCGGGAGCCTCGAGCGTGTGGAATTGCTTGCGCGACTGGAAACGGCATTCCACATACGTTTGCCGGACCGCGTGGCTTCGGAAGCCAACACCCCGGAGGATTTAGCGCGCGCGCTTCTGGGCGCTCCGGGAACAAACGCGGAAGACGTGGAAGCCGGCTCCGCATTGCGGGCTTCGGCGACGGTTCAAAAACTCCACCGCGAAGCCCCAAACGCAGGAGTTTTCTCCGCAGAAACGCTCATCGATGTGCTGCGGTATCGCGCGGCTCATGACGCCGAACGCGCGCACTTGTTGATTACGGAAGATACCGATGGGCAAGAACGCAGCCGCGCGCTGACCTTCGGCGAACTCTATTCCGCGGGTCAACGCTGTGCAGCGGAGTTGGCGCGCCGCGGCGTGCCGGCGGGCGGGCGCGTCGCAATGATGTTGCCGACATCACGCGCGTTCTTCGTCTCCTACGCGGGAATCCTCCTTGCCGGTGCGATTCCCGTTCCCATTTATCCGCCCTTCCGGG
Organism: Candidatus Acidiferrales bacterium; assembly: GCA_035603095.1. GTDB lineage: Bacteria > Acidobacteriota > Terriglobia > Acidiferrales > UBA7541 > Acidiferrum. Next base: position 11,213 of record DATNLB010000139.1, on the reverse strand, counting down.
CAGACCGCATTGAGGAATACGCCGCGCGGCAATCCGCGATCCTGAACAATGCGGAAGTTTGTATGCTGCTGACGTTTCGCCGGGCGGAAGCCGTGGCGAAATTGCTGCGGCCTCGCGTGCATTCGCTCGCGGGCGTTGCGGACGCGGAAAAACTAATCGACGCCGCGGACAAAGCTCCACCGCTTTCGCCGGGCGCGCTGCCGTTGCACGTCACCGGAAGCCGCGCGCGCCGGGGCAGCGACCTCGCGTTGCTGCAGTACACGTCCGGTTCCACGGGCGACCCCAAAGGCGTCATGCTGACGCACGCAAACCTGCTCGCGAACATCCGCGCCATCGGCGAAGCCGTGCAAATCGTGCCGGATGATGTAGGTATAAGCTGGCTTCCGCTTTATCACGACATGGGTTTGATTGGCGCGTGGCTTACGCTGCTGCATTTCGGAGCGCCCTTGGCGGTGATGTCGCCGCTGGCTTTCTTGACGCGCCCGGAGCGCTGGCTACAAGCGTTTCACAAACATCGCGGAACGATCACCGCGGCTCCGAATTTCGCTTATGAACTGTGCGTGCGCAAAATCGCGGACAAGGATATCAAGGGTGTGGATCTCAGTTCCTGGCGCGCGGCGCTGAATGGCGCGGAGCCGGTGAATCCGGAAACGCTCGAGCGTTTTGCAAACCGCTTTGCCAGTTACGGCTTTCGCCGCGAAGCGCAGCTTCCCGTCTACGGCCTGGCGGAAGCTGCCCTGGGGGTCACCATCCCGCCTCTGAATCGCGGCCCGCTGATCGATCGCGTGGAGCGCGAGACATTCGCGGCGCAAGGACGCGCGGTGCCCACGACGCCATCGGACCACACCGCCATCGCCTTTGTTTCCTCTGGAAAACCTTTGCCACGGCATGAAGTGCGCATCGTGGATGAAAACAAAACTGAGGTAGCGGACCGCACCGAAGGCTTTTTGTGGTTTCGCGGAGCCTCGGCAACGAGCGGCTACTACCGCAATCCTAAAGCAACGGAAGCGCTGCTGCCCCTGGGCCCGGCAACGGGCGAGGGGGAATACGCCTGGGTGGACTCGGGTGACCGTGCGTATCGCGCCGACGGCGAAATTTACGTTACCGGCCGCGTGAAGGACATCATCATCAAGGGCGGGCGCAATCTGTATCCGCACGAAGTCGAGGAACTCGCGGCGCGCGCCGAAGGAATTCGCAAAGGTTGTATCGTCGCCTTCGGCTTGACGGACGAAGCCACGGGTACGGAAAAATTGGTTGTCGTTGCGGAGACCCGCGAACGCGACGCGGCGCGGCTTGCAGCTCTCGCCTCAACAGTGACCGATCTGGTGTCGCGGGGATTGGGGCTTCCTCCGGATCGCGTCGAGCTTATCCCGCCGGGCAGCATCCCGAAAACTTCCAGTGGAAAATTGCGCCGGGAAGAGACCAAACAACTTTATCTCGCGGGGACTCTTTCCGCCTCCCGGGCGCCGGCCTGGGTGCAAATCGTGCGCCTGGGAACGCGGAGCACTTTGCGAAACTTTGGCCGCGAGATTATTGCCGGCTTAAGGCGCGGGCTCGAGATTCTGTACGGTCTGTATTTTGGCGTGGTGTTCTTCCTGTGGATTGTTCCGGCCTGGGCGATAGTGCAATTCATCAAGGATCATAAGAAGGCCGGACGCTTCACTTCTTCCGCTCTCAAGGTCTTGTTCGCACTCATAGGATGCCCGGTGCGCGTGGTGGGCAAGGAGAATATGCAAACGCCGGGCGCAAAAATCTACGCGGCAAATCACACCAGTTATTTTGATGTGTTGCCTTTGATGCTGGGGCTGGGCGTGCCTTATCGCTTCGTCTCGAAAATGGAAGTCGGCAGCATGCCCTTCATCGGCGCGTTCCTGGACGGCATGGGACATTTCAAATTTGACCGCACGAATCCGGAATCCAGGCTGCGCCAGGCGCAGGTGATGGAAGAATTTCTGCGCAACGGCGAGTCTGTATTTATTTTTCCGGAAGGCACCTTTAGCGGAGAAGATGGCGTGCGGCCGTTCCAGCTTGGCGCTTTCAAGGCCGCGGTAGCTACCGGCGCGCCGATCATTCCCGTGTCTCTTGCCGGGACTCGAAGATTTCTGCGCGATGGCACGTACTTGCCTCGGCCAACCAGCGTGACCATTACGCTTTCGCCGCCGATCTATCCAACCACTGCCGCAAACACAAGCAACTCCGCCGACTCTTCCGACTGGCACGAACTGATTCGTTTGCGTGACGCCACGCGCGCTGCGATTGTGCGTTATGCAGGCGAGCCGCTGCTGTAGAAGCGTGACCCTGCAAGCCTCGTTGCTGGAGGTTAGAGACTGAAGAAACACCGTCGCGTCAGCCTAGTAGTTTGGATATGCAGCACGCAGCCGCTTAATTGAATTAACCCAAACAAGGTCAGCGTCAAGATCGCTTCGCTTGGATTTTTCTCAGCCACAGCCTGAGATGCCTTTTCCCTATTCGGATACCCTGTCTAGGGATGCTTCGTCTGCAACTAATTGAACAGAAAGGGGCTTAGCTACTTATAAAGCATTATATACTTGCATTTGCACGGCACAATTGACTTGTAATCACGCAGCACCATATACTTGTATTTGTAATCACCCGCGATAGGAGGCTTCATGCCCACGCCAAACGAAAAACTGGCTGAATCCCTCGACGTGCTTGAGGCACTCCAGCAAGGCAACCGACGGGTGTTCCGTTCCGACGACCTGAGCCGGGTTCACCGCGAACGTCTGGTGGAGAACGGCTTCCTGCAAGAAGTCATGAAAGGTTGGCTGATCTCTTCAAGCCCCGACACAGAGGCCGGCGAGAGCACCCCGTGGCATGCGTCGTTCTGGGAATTCTGCGCACGGTACTGCGACGAGCGCTTTGGCGAACAATGGCACCTGTCGCCGGAGCAGTCCGTTCTTTTGCACGGCGAGAGAACGGTGATTCCGGATCAACTGGTGGTGCACAGTCCGAAAGGGATGAATAACGATATCAAGCTTCTGTTCGGCACAACGCTCTACGATCTGAAAATAGCGGAGATGCCCGCGACCGCAGCTCTGACGGTGAGGGACGGATTGCGTCTGTTTTCGCCGGCGGCGGCGCTGGTAGGCGTGCCGGAATCATTTTTTCAACTGTTTCCCGTCGAGGCGCAAGTGGTGATGGCGAGCCTTGCTGACGCCTCGGACCTGCTTCGGCTTCTCCTGAACGGCGGCCATTCGGCAAAAGCCGGTTATCTTGCCAAAGCCTTCCGCCAAACCGGGCGCGGCGACTTCGCGGACGAGATTCTGCGCGCGATGAAGGGCGCCGGATACGATGTGCGAGAGAGCAGTCCATTTGAAGCCGGACACATATTCGGCAAGGCGCGCCGGCCGGCCGCTCCGATCGTGGGTCGCATTGAGATGCTTTGGGAATCGATGCGTGGCAAGGTCATCGCGGTGTTCCCCAAACCGCCGGGACTTCCGGCAAACAATGAAGCGTATCTTCGCTACGTCACCGAAATCTACCGGACCGATGCCTACCACTCGTTGTCCATTGAAGGCTACTCCGTCACGCCTGCCCTGGTGGAGAAAGTGCGGCAGGGCGGCTGGGACCCGGAGCATGACGCCGGCGATCGCAGGAATCGAGACGCCCTCGCGGCGCGGGGATACTGGCAAGCGTTCCAGCTCGTGAAAAAAGAAGTAGAGAAAGTGATCGCCGGTGAGAACCCCGCCGCGCTCGCGCGCGCTGTGCACAACGACTGGTATCGCGAATTGTTCCAGCCCTCCGTCACAGCCGGCCTGATCGAAGCGGGGACATTGGCCGGATACCGGAACACACCGGTGTATCTGCGCGGGTCGCGCTACGTTCCGCCGAGGTGGGAGGCGGTGCGCGACGCCATGCCGGCATTCTTCGACCTTCTGGAAAAAGAACCCGAGCCTTCGGTGCGCGCGGTGGTGGGACATTGGCTTTTCGGTTATATCCACCCATACACGGATGGGAACGGCCGCATGGCGCGCTTTCTGATGAATGTGATGCTGGCTTCGGGCGGCTATCCCTGGACAGTGATTCGCATTAGGGATCGCAAGCCTTATCTGAGCGCCCTGGACCGCGCCAGCATCGAGATGGACATCCATCCGTTCACAACCTTTATCGTCCATCGCGTGCAATGGCACCTGGAGCGGCACGACTTGACATTTCCGGCGCCCATGGAGAGTTGCGTTTTCGGGCGCGACATGGTCCTTTTCTACGGGCAAGATGGCGAAGCGGTCGTGCGGTGTACGATCACCAATGAAGCCCTGGACGATCACTTCCAGGGAGACGGTAAGGATAAACTCGAGGTGTTCCGAGCGAACCGCCAGGCCATCGAGCAGGAGGTACAGCGTCAATACATTGCCGGCGACACCGAAGTGGATGGGTCTATTCTCATTCACTCGGGCGATCTACCGGAGTGACGACGCGCGGGTCTGAGACAGGAGTCGTCCCCACCAATAACTCCGTTCTTGTTGCGCCGTGCATGGTTTAGGCACGCGCGCTGCGATGAGCCACCGCTGTAAGCGAACTTCAATCCGTCAGCTCAAATATGCGAGATGAGTCCCGGCAGTCCAGGTAACAAAACTACCCCCTAAATGTTTCGCAGGATTTGCAACCTCGCGTTCTCCTACCGCATCTGAATTCCAAACGAGAAAAAAGTGCGGATTAGTGCCTACCTGCCTTGGGCCTGCCGCAAACTCGGGGGTTGAATAAGCGGTTCCCTGGCCCGCGAGCAAAATCTAATATTTGTGGAGGTTTCATGAAGCTCAGAATCGTTGTGTCTTTGCTTGTTCTTGTGACGATTTTTGGACCATCAGCCAGCGCGCAAGAGTTGCCGAAGATCGATGCGTCCGTAAGTTACTCCTATCTTCGAGCCAATCCTGCCACTTCGGGGATTGGCGGATTCAATCTCAACGGAGGCAGCGCTTCGGCGTCTTACAACGTCCGGGACTGGCTCAGCGGTGTAGCCGATTTCGGAGGCTATCAGGTGGGCAAAATTAATGGCGTGAACGTGGACAACCACGTCCTCACGTATCTTTTTGGGCCGCGCTTCACGTTCCGCGGGACACGGCGGATCACGCCATTTGGCCAAGTGCTGTTCGGAGCGGCGCGTACCGGCTCGGGGGTGTTCGCTACATCGAATTCCCACACCGCGTTCGCGTCAGCGTTCGGCGCGGGCGTCGACTGGAACGTGCGTGACCGATTCTCCATCCGCCCGTTGCAATTCGACTACCTGCTGACGCATTTTCCGGAAGTCAACAACGGACACAACCTGACACAAAACAATTTGCGCGTTTCCACCGGAATTGTTTTCCACTTTAAATAATTCTTCCGGCGGAAACAGCAAGTATCGGTTGCCCGGTGCAGGCAGAGGGGCCGCGTTCAAGGCAGAAGCGGCCCTTGCACTATCCGAGGTAGATTTCAGTGCTGCGTGGTGGTGTAAATCACCGTGATGTAGGTGTCGATTTCGACGGGCTGGCCGTTGAGAATCGTTGGTTTGTAGCGCCATTGTTGAACAGCGTCCCTCGCCGAAAGATCGAAGAGCGGATCGCTGGCCACGATCTGCAGTGACTGGATTGTTCCGTCCGTCCCGATGATGGCACGCAATTCCACGCGTCCCTCTCGATGAGTCTGCCTGGCCAGCGGCGGATAGACCGGTTCGACGCGGTGGATCAGCATTGCCGGGTCGATATTTGTGACGTGCAAGACGCGCGGACGCTCGACTCGAGTTTCGATATCTTCTCGCCTTGGCCCCTTGCGTCCTGGGTCGGACAAAGGAATTGCTCCGTCAATTGCACCGGGAATGCCCTGCCCCAGACCTTCCAACGGCGTTTCATCCTCACTTGGGGTGGGGTCATGCATAGCGATGGTGGGCGGGATGTTGGTTGGGGCACAAAAACGACACGGGTTTTTCGGACCATTCAAATGTTGGCGTTGCGCACCGGAATTATTTGACGCGTGGCGATACCGCGAGTACGGCGGCATGGGAGTTACGATGGTGAGAGTTATGCGCTCCGCTTTGCCGAAAAGAGGAACGAGAATGAGCGCGGAGAGAATTGCACTCTGCAAGAGAATTGAAATGGCCAGCGCGCGGCGGCGGATGCGGCGTTCCCGCGTGCGTTGGTCCGCATTCCCATCTACCAGACATGCGCTTAGCGATCCGAGATTCTCTTCGGGGATACCTTCAGAAACTTTTTTGGGCTCGGGCGACATCACACACCTCCACATTTTTTCTGCGAGTCTCCACCGTTCTGCGGCCCGCAAAACAGAGCTACAGAAAATTTGCGGCGCCGATTTCCTGGGGGTTGCTCTAGATCTCCAGGAGACCGGCGCCGCGCTCGCAGGGATGTGAGGTTGCGCGCGTCCTCACTGCGTTGGACACCGGGCGCTGGCACAAGTTCCCCGTGGATTCCGGCAAGAACGGTCTTGCAAGACGGGGAGGGGCGCTTCTTGGTCGCGAGTCGTTAATAAGTATATTTCTATGAATATGTTACAGAAACCGTATCCGAAAGTCCTTCTAGCGCATCTTATTGAAAGTGGACGTGGATCAAAGGAGGTTGACCCCCATGGACCGGCGTAATCCCGAAACAGTAGGTGTGCGCCGCACCGGCTGGGCCGCCCTGGACCGCGATCCGCAGCAGGACACAGTGGAATTCATCTGTCCGCACTGCGGCGCGCGGGACAAGAAAAATGCCCGGCGCGAACGTGCGCTGTATCGTTTCACGGATGGTTTTTTACAGGACTTGCAGGGCGAAGTGACGCAGTGCCATGCCTGCAAGCAGTACTTGCGCGTTGTTCCCATCGTGATGCTGCACGATCAGGATGAAACACGCCGCTTCGAAGCTGTTTTTTCCGATGAGCATCTGGTGACTTCGCACTAATTCCGTTTTGCATTGCAAAACAAAAGCGGGGTGCAAATGGCTGCGCCCCGCTTCTTTTTGCTCCCGGCAATTTTGGCAAACAATCTCGGATCGAAAGAAAATGGGCGCAGCGAAACTTGGCCGCGCCCGGAAAACCACATTCAGGGATTAGTGGCGATCGTGATCGTGGTCATCCCAATCACGTTCCGAGTGCCAGCGGTGGCCGTCTTCGTCCCACCAACGATGGCTCTCGTTCCAGCAGCGTTGCCGCGCTTCACGCAGTTCGAGGCGTGCACGATCCGCCTGCTTGCTCTCCCAACCGTGATGCTCCACGGCTTCGTGGAGTTTGTGGTCCGCCTTGGCGATGCGGCGCTGGCAGCCATGGTCGTCATCCGCAAGCGCACTCGGCGTTCCGGTAAAGGCTAGCATGCCGGCAAACACTGCCGTGGCGAGTATCGCCTTTCCAAGAAACCTATTCCCTCCGGTTTGAAGTTTCATGTTCTCTCCATCCTCCCGTATGCTCCCTGGCTGGAATGGGGTCAGATGCTAAGTTATAAAACACCGTAACGCGGAGAATGTAGCATGCGCCGGTCCACACCATAAACAACTGGAAATAAACAATTTATAGGTAGCCGAGGGTCAGTAAGCCTGTAAAAAAGGGTCGAGATCCATGTGGTATTTCTCAAGCCCCGCGCGGATGTGGTCGAAGGCTTCATCCACGGTATCGGCGAACTTGAGCATCTTGTATTCGTCCTCGTTGATGGTCCCCCAGCGCACCATGGCCTTCCAATTCAGAACTTCATCCCAGTACTTGCGGCCATAGATCAAGATAATATTCTGCTTGGCAAGTTTTCCGGTTTGCAGCAGCGTCAGCATTTCCCACAGTTCGTCCATGGTGCCGAAACCGCCCGGAAAAACGATCAGGGCCTTGGCGAGCTGCGAAAACCACAATTTGCGCATGAAGAAGTATTTGAAATTGAAGCTCAGCTCCGGGCTGATGTAGGGATTCGCGAATTGCTCGTGCGGAAGCTCGATCGAAAGGCCGACGGATTTGCCCCCGGCGTCATACGCTCCGCGGTTCGCCGCTTCCATAATTCCCGGCCCGCCGCCGGAACAAACCACAAAGCGCCGGGGCCTGGGTCCGAGCGTGAGCGACCAGGTCGTCAGCTTATGCGCAAGCTCGCGCGCTTCTTCGTAGTAGCGCGACATCTCCAGCAAGCTCTTCGCGTGACGCACTTCCGCGCGGTGCCTGGCCCGCTCTGCCGCGGACATCTTCGAAGTATTCTCGTTTTTCAACCGCGTGCATCGCGCCTGCGCGGTTTCGTGCGGTTCGATGCGCGCGGAACCGAACATCACTATGGTGTCACCGATCCCTTCTTTCTTGAGCTGCACCAGCGGGTGGATGTACTCGGCTAGAATGCGGATCGGCCGCGCCGGCGTGCTGTTCAGGAATTCCGGATCTTCATGTGGCGCTTTCGGCGCGTGCTGGGGCTTCAGTTTCTTGCCATCGGGCATCGGTCTTTTCTCCCATTGAGACGAACCTTGATTGTAGGAATCGCCGCCGCTTGCGGCAACGTCTTCCGCTGGACATGCGTCGAATCAAGTACACTCCCATGGCATAGGCTTCGGCCTTTGCCGTCAGGTGATCGAAATGGCGCGGATCGCGGGTGCATTGATAGCCTTGCTGCATCTCTTGACGCTCCCTGGCGTTTTCGCCTGGGGACAGGCGCCCTCCGGCCCGATTCCTCCCAAACCCGGGGTCGAAGTCCAGTTGCCTCCTGCGGACACGCAGGCCAAGCTCAAAGTGCGCGTCGCGCTGGTAAATACCCCGGTGACCGTGCGCGATGGCCGCGGCGACATGGTTCACAATCTGGAGGCGCGCGATTTTCAGATTGCGGACAATGGCGTAGCTCAGCAGATCACCCACTTCGATCTCGGGGGCGACCCGATTTCCATGGTGATCCTAATCGAGACCAGTTCGCGCATCGCTCCCCTCCTGCCGGAGGTGCGCAAGACCGGCATTCTGTTCACGCAAGCCGTGATGGGGCCAACAGGCGAGGCCGCCGTGGTGGGCTTCAACGACTGGGTCGACAAGCTACAGGATTTCACCACCAACGCCGACCTCATCGAGAACACCATTGCGCATCTGGGACAAGGGACATCGGGCTCGAAACTCTACGATGCCATGTCGGTGGGCGTGGAAATGCTCTCCGGCCGCCCCCAGGCCACCGCCGATAAACCCGGGCGCCGCCGCGTGCTAATGATTCTCTCCGAAGCCACCGATGCCGGCAGCGAAGCAAAGCTCGGCGAAGTGCTGCGGCAGGCGCAACTGGCCAACGTGACGATTTACAGCGTGGGACTTTCCACCACTCGCGCCGAGCTTCAAGCCAAGCCGAAGGACACGCGGCCGCAAATCACGCCGCCCGGCACTTTTCCCATGCCTGCGCCGCCGGGCACGGTGCAGACGCCGACCAGCGAGGAGAACCGCTACGGCAATATCGACCTGATGGCCGCGGCCGTCTGGGCCGTGCAGCACATTCACGATCAGGTGAAGGACCATGCGCTGGAGGTCGCTGCAACCGCCACCGGCGGGACGCACCTCTCCACCTTCAAGGACCGCTCTATCGAAAAAGCCATCGACGAAATCGGCGGCGAACTGCACTCGCAGTACACCATCAGCTACACGCCGACGGGCTCGGATGCCGCCGGCTATCATGAAATTAAAGTGAATATCGCTCGCAAGGACGCGAAAAACTTGAAGGTCCGCGCCCGCCCCGGCTACTACCTCGCTACGCCGGAAGGCTGACCTAGCAATCAGCCTTAGGCAATGTGCTTCCAGAAGTTTGCATCACGGGACGCGAGCAGCGCGTCTTTGCGTGCATTCCAGCGCAAGAAATGCGGCGTATGGGTGTGCTCGGTGTGGGCTTCGCGGCTCGTCCAAACTTCGTGCAGCAGCAGTGCTCCGGGCGTATCGATTGCCCGGTGAAGATTGTATGTGAGGCAGCCCTCTTCTCTGCGAGACGGGCTGACCAGCGCACGCAGTTCCGCTTCCAGCAACGTTTCCTGTCCCTCGCGCGCCCGCAGGAGAACGATTAGCGTGACGGCGTCTTTCGGCAGCTTCCCCCCAGCCGCTCCTCGCGATCTGCGCGCGCTGCGTTTGGCTCTCTTCGTTCCCGTTTTTCTTGCCTTGCGGTTCTTCGCCATTATGGCCGGGATTGTAACCTAAACCGCCCAAGGTGCAAGCGCTTCCGCGCTAACTTCACTCCATCGGGAAGAAGGCCATGTCCACGGGGGAGGGCACTTCCACGACCTGCCCTGTCGGGGTTAGGCCACCGGTCGCGGGATCAATCTTGAAAACGACAATATTGTTCGAGAACTGGTTCTCCGCCAGCAGGTATCTGCCGCTCGGATCGATGGCAAAATGCCGCGGCTCCTTGCCGCCCGTGGGAATCCCCCCGGCCGGGACGAGAGTTCGGTTTCCCGGATCGATGGAAAGAATCGCAATGCTGTCGTTTCCCCGGTTGGAGACGTAGAGAAACTTTCCGTTCGGGTGCACGGCGGCTTCGGCGACGTCGTTCCGGCCGGAAAATCCGGGCGGCAGCGTCGACGCCATTCCAGTTTCCTTGAGCGTCCCTTTTTTCGCGTCGTATGCGAACGACGTGGCCGTCGAGCTCAGTTCGCTCACGGCAAAAACAAATTTCCCGTTCGGATAAAACGCGGCGTGCCGCGGTCCAGACCCGGCTTTCAATCTGGCAAACGCGGGTTCATTCGGCGTGAGCGCGCCGCTCGTGGCATCGAACTTGTAGACCAGCACTTCATCCAAGCCAAGGTCCGCCACCAGAACGAAGCGGTTGTCCGGTGACGTCTCAATCCAGTGCGCGTGGGGCCCTTTCTGGTGCTCCTTGTTCGGACCCGTGGCGCCCTGGTCTGTCAACAGTGCGGTGTGCTCCCCCAGCCGACCATCCGCCAAAATCGGGAAAACCGCGATTGTCCCCGAACTGTAGTTGGCGACAAGGACGTACCTGCCAGTTTTGTCGAACGACAAATAACACGGGTCCTCCCCAAGCGACGGAAGCTGATTCAGCAGCGTAAGTTTTCCGCTCTTTGTATCCACGGCAAAAGCGCTCACGGTGCTCGCCTTGCCTGCTTCGTTCGCGGCATACAAATATTTTCCGCTGGGGTGCACAGCTACCCACGACGGGTCCGGCGTCTCGGCCGCGACGCCCTTTGGCGTTAGCTTCCCGGTGTCCGCATCAAAGTCGTACGCGTAAATTCCTTTACTCTCCGTTTTGTTCGTGTACGTCCCGACGAAAACCAGATACTTGCGATTTGCTGCGGGCTTAC
>DATNLB010000598.1:0-3954 GCA_035603095.1 Candidatus Acidiferrales bacterium | reverse complement strand
GCCTCAAAGATGTAGACGCCGGCTATATGCTTGCCGCCCACCGGGTGATGGCAAGTGCGTGCTGAGCGCCAAAGAAACAGTCCCGGCATCTCCCAAGACAGCCCCGCGCGGGGTAACAGCACCTCTGGCATTGCTTCCGATAACCCCTCTTTCGGAAGCAATTTCGCCTGCTCTCCGATGGGTGCAGTGGCCTAGTTTGCGTTGCGATGAACCTGACCCGCGCATGACTGCTTGGGGTCGATACTGTTGAAAAAAGATTTTAAGGGGGGTCTCCGAGCAATATTGCGGGCTGAAAAGACCCGCCGGAGCCTCGTGGAATAGCGAAAATAGCAAAGCCAACAGGATCGAAGAACTTATCTTTCCTCTACGTGATGCCGACTTGTTTACAAACGTCCACGCATGGAATCGCAGAAATCATGGCTACGTATTCCAGAGAGGATTTCGAGGAAATTGCCTCCGCGATTGACAAAGATATTGCCGATGTTTGTCAGCAGGAGAAGCACTTCGAAGCCGCGGCCATGTGGTACCGCCTGGATTGTAAGGCTCCTAAAAGGCAGACACCTTTCGTGATACAAAGACGAATGACGCAGATCGTCAACGCTGCACGCAGGCTGCTTAAATATCTACAAGTCGAAGATCAGTCCCAAGCGTCTGACGGTCCAGGGATCGCTATACTACACGTTCTCGCGTCGACAGATGATGGAACTGAGGATGCAGTTGTCCGAGCAACAGCACGAATAGGCCGCTTGGTAGAGATCCTGGAGGCAGTGGATGCCGCTCGAGAACTTGAGCGTCGCGCTTCTATGGGTGCCGAGGATGCGGTGCAAATCGGCGAACTGGTTGTTCCCAAAGGCCACCATGGCCAGGTTGCCGTAAATGACTGGATCGCGGCGATGATGTCGATCTACCAAAAGATCACCGGGACCGATCCGGGCATTTCCGTTGTGGCGCCCGGCAGGCCTGGAAGAGGTAAAGCCGCTGGTCCTCTCATTCGTTTCTTGCAGGCGGCTGGCAAGCCAATCGGTATCGAGTCGTCGGCTGACTCTTTAGCAGGCCGAATAAAGGACGTCCGAACGGGCGGTCGGCGCCGAAAAAAATAGAGTCGATTGCGCCATTTCGTTGCTGCGCCCCCCGATTGGCATCTGGGGGGTATGGCCCAGGTTCGTCCAAATACGGGGAAAGAGGTTGGTCCGGTCTCAGAAGCGCTGAGGCAACTTGCTCGCCTCCTGGCGCGGCAAGCCGCTTGCGAATGCGATGAGCAGCGGGTCGAGCATGCCTCTACGCTAACGCGTTCCCCCCAGGAGAAGCAGAGATGAGCGGGGGGGACGAATACCTTCGCGCAAACGACATTGCTCGCCTCACGGGCGTGACGACGCGGACCGCTCGCCGCTGGATTGCCAAAGGAATACTCGTCTCGGGGAGGCTTGGCGGTGCACGATTGGTAGCCAAGAGCGAGCTTGAGCGTCTGCTATCGCCAGCTCCTAATCTAATCTAATCTAGACAAAGAAGACATGCAGAACGCAGATGAATAGCATTGAAATCAAAGAATTATGTATTATTGGAAAGGAAATGGGTCTTCATGACTTCCGTCGAGCGGCAGCGACCTTTTTGGCGATGGACGCACCTGAGAAGATTGGTTTAATCCCGGGGCTGCTCCAGCATGATTCGCCAGAGGTCAATGAACGGCATAACAATCTTGCGCGCTCGGTGCAGGCGGGGCAGCGCTTTGCAGCACATCTTGCGAATGCAAGGAACAGGCTGCGGACGCTCGTAATTGCCACGAGGCAGAGCCGACATCAAACCAGCAGCAATCGGAAGGACCCAAAGTTGGCGCTCTCGATCAGCAAGAGCAGGACGATTGCGCTCGCGATCGCGGAGAACCATCATGCGCGTGAGCATATACGCCAGATATTCGTCCGACCTCCAACGCGCAGCATCGATTGAGGATCAGGTCCTCGTTTGCACTGAGCGGGTCGTTCGCGAGAAATGGACGCTTGCCGCAACATACACGGACCGTGGTATATCGGGCGCGACCCGCCTCCGCCCTGGTTATCAAAAACTCCTCGAGGGTGCGCGGAAAGGCGAATTCGACATTGTGCTCGCGGAGGCGCTCGATCGCATCAGTCGCGATCAGGAGCATGTCGCCTCCTTCTTCAAGCTGATGAGCTTTGCAGGCATTCGTATCGTGACGCTTACGGAAGGAGAAATCAGTGAACTTCATGTCGGGCTCAAAGGCACGATGAACGCCCTCTTCCTCAAGGACCTCGCCGACAAAACGCGCCGTGGGCTGCGCGGCCGCATCGAACAGGGCCGTTCAGGTGGAGGACTTTGCTATGGTTACACCATCGTCGAGAACGGCGAGCGCGGTGGCCGCGAGATCGTCCAGGCCGAGGCGGCAGTGGTTCGTCGCATCTTTGCGGACTTCGTCGCGGGCAAGAGCCCGCGCGGGATCGCGGCCGAACTCAACCGAGAGGGCACACCGGGCCCTGGCGGCCGTCCATGGGGCGACACGACGATCCGTGGGCACGCGCTCCGCGGGACGGGTGTTCTGCGCAACGAGCTCTATGTTGGGCGGCTCGTCTGGAATCGATTGCGCTATACCAAGGATCCATCGACGGGGCGGCGGGTCTCTCGAATCAATCCGTGTGACGACTGGGTTTTTCGCGATGTACCCGAGCTGCGGATCTTAGACGACAATCTCTGGAACTGCGCACAAACGCGGCTAGGCGCCATTAGGAACAGCAACCGGGTAGTCAACGCTCGCGCGACGAAGTTCTGGACCCGCCGCCGCCCCCAACATCTCCTCACCGGGAGAGCGGTTTGCGGCGTTTGCGGCGGCCCGGCCGCACCGATCGGCAAGGACTACATCGCCTGCTCCACTGCCCGTCGGCAAGGAACCTGCACCAATCGTGCAAGCATTCGTCGAAGCGAAATCGAAAGATGGATTGTCGAAGCTCTCCGACATCAGCTGATGGCGCCGGATCTCGTCAGCGAGTTTGTCCGGACCTTCAACGACGAGATCAACCGAACCTCGCGTGACCGGGATCACCGGCGCGAGGGTCTCCAGCGCGAACAAAAGGATCTTGAGCGCCGGATCGATACCCTCCTCGATGCCTTCGCCTCCGGTGCCTTGAAAGGCCCAAGCGTTCAGACCAAACTAGAAACACTGGAGGCCCGCCAAGGCGAGGTCGCGAAAGGACTTGCTGGCCTTTTGGACGAGCCGGTGCGGCTCCATCCCAATCTTGCTGCCATCTATCGGCGGAAGGTCGCGGCCCTCCAGAACCTCCTGGAAAACGACGCCACGCGCACCGAGGCAGTCGAAATCATCCGCTCATTGGTCGATCAGGTGATCTTCCGGCCTACCGCCGAGGCCGGACTTGAGGTCGAGCTCGTCGGCGACATCGCCAGGATGGTCCATCTGGCCCAGAACTCGAATGAAGACAGCCCCGTTTCCGGGGCCGTTCACGATGAGTTCGCTCGTTCGGTAAAGGTGGTTGCGGGGGCTCGCAACCAGCGTTACTTGCACCTGGACCATGCGGTCCTTTAAACACCTATGTTATTGAGATTCCGTTGTAATTTCGTGCGATTGAAAGACGATTTGCAGCTCTTGAACGTTCCGCAGACCTGCGCGTCGCATGGCCCAAGCTATTTCGCGCATCCTCGACTCTACCTGCGCTGTCGAGCGGGGGCTTGGAGAATGAGCGGACTACTCCGCGTGTACCTTTAGGAGAGGCCAAATAAGCCTGCAATCAAAATGAGATTTTTGGCAGAACGAATCCAATTCCGGAGAGATCGCGTCGTCGTGCCAATTGCGTGCAAGCATTTGTTGCCGGACCCGCTGTTTTTCCGCTGTATTTTCAGCGGGCGGTCTCGTGGAGTGAACGGCACGACGCGCTTTGTTGGCTTGCGTCAGGCTGTCGCAGCTATGTCGTTTCGGCCCTATCAGTCGGAACA
>DATNLB010000565.1:0-7137 GCA_035603095.1 Candidatus Acidiferrales bacterium | reverse complement strand
GGGAATCAGCTCGATCGACATCGAGCGCGCGGCGAACAAGCTGGTCGTGCGCATTTACACCGCGCGGCCGGGCATCATCATCGGGCGCAAGGGCGCGGAGATCGACAAGCTGAAGCAGGAAGTGCAGAAGCGCACCAAGCGCGAAGTGCACATCGACATTCAGGAAGTGCACCGTCCGGAGCTGGATGCGCAGTTGGTGGCGGAGTCGATCGCACTGCAGCTCGAAAAGCGCGTGGCTTTCCGGCGCGCGATGCGCAAGGCGGTGGATTCGGCGCTGCGCTTCGGCTGCAAGGGCATCAAGGTGCGCGTGGCTGGCCGACTTAACGGTGCGGAAATCGCGCGCAAGGAATGGTACCTGCAGGGGCGGCTGCCGCTGCAGACGCTGCGCGCGGACATTGATTTCGGCACCGCGGAAGCTAACACCACTTACGGAGTGATTGGCGTGAAGTGCTGGGTCTACCAGGGCGAAAACGTGCCCAAGAAGGCTTCCAAGATTCAGAAGGAACGCGAAACCGCCGCGGTGGCGTAAACGGAAAAGGCAGCGAGTTTGGCGGTAACCGAGAAGCGGTAAACGAGATCAAGGAAGCGAGAACACAGCGATGTTGATGCCAAAGAAAGTGAAGTACCGAAAGCAGATGCGCGGCCGCCGCAACGGCAAGGCCTGGCGCGGCGGAGATTTAGCGTTCGGCGAGTACGGTTTAAAGGCCATGGAATGCGCGTGGATCACCGACCGGCAGATCGAAGCGTCGCGCGTGGCGATTACGCGGTTCATCAAGCGCGGCGGAAAATTGTGGATCCGGATTTTCCCGGACAAGCCGTTCACCAAGAAACCTGCCGAAACGCGCATGGGCAAAGGCAAAGGCGCGCCGGAAAAGTGGGTGGCGGTGGTGAAGCCGGGACGCATCATGTTCGAGATGGCGGGAGTGGACGAAGCGACGGCCAAGGAAGCCATGGGGCTGGCGGCGCACAAGCTGCCGATTCCCACGAAATTCGTTTCCCGCGCGGGAGGGTTTTAACCATGCCGCGGCGTATTGAGAAGATCCGCGAAGCGGGCGTGGACGAATTGCTGGCGCAGGAGAAGGACTTGACGGAGATGATTTTCCGTCTGCGCTTCCAGCTTTCGACGGGACAAGCGGAAGCGCTGAAGCGGCTCCGTGAAGCGAAAAAGGATCTGGCGCGGGTGAAAACACTCCTTCGCGCGCAAGAGCTGAAAGCAGGGAAGGCGTAATGACAACCGAAACACAAAGCGCCCCGGTTGCCGAGCGCGGCGAGCGCACCATTCTCACCGGCAAAGTGACCAGCGCGAAGATGGAAAAGACCATTGTGGTTGAGGTGCAGCGGCTGGTGCAACACCCCAAGTACCGCCGCGTGGTGCGCATCTCGAAAAAGTTCTACGCGCACGACGAAAATCGCCAGGCGAAAGCCGGCGACACGGTGCGCATCGTGGCCTCGCGGCCGCTTTCGAAGCTGAAGCGCTGGCGGTTGAAGGAAGTGCTGACGCGGAACGCGTCGGCCTCGTAAGAGAGACAGGGGAGCAGACCAATGATTCAGATGCGAACCTGGCTGACGGTGGCCGACAATTCCGGCGCGCGCAAGCTGACCTGCATCATGCCGGTGGGCGGCGACGCGGGATTGCAGGCGGGCCTCGGCGACGTCATCACCGCCGCGGTAAAGGAAGCAACACCGGAAAGCCAGGTCAAAAAAGGAAGCGTTGTGAAGGCGGTGGTGGTGCGGATGCGGAAAGAACGGCGGCGCAAGGATGGCACGTACATCCGGTTCGACGACAACGCCGCGGTGCTGATCAATGATGCGGGCGAGCCCGTCGGGACGCGCGTGTTCGGCCCGGTGGCGCGCGAGCTGCGCGAGAAGAAATTCACGAAAATTGTTTCGCTGGCTCCGGAGGTTTGGTAGGCCATGACACTCAGACACGAAAGAGCCGAACGGCACACCATCCAGGTTCGCAAGGGCGATAATGTCAAGGTGATTGCCGGGAAAGACGCCGGCAAGAGCGGGCGCGTGCTTTCGATCAACGCGAAGAAGAACACCGTGGTGGTCGAGCACGTCGGCATCATCAAGCGGCACACGCGTCCCAACCCTTCGAAGAACATCAAGGGCGGGATCGTCGAGAAAGAAGCCGGGATCAACGTCTCGAACGTGATGGTCGTCTGCGGGAGCTGCGGCAAGCACACCCGGATTGGCCACACCGTGCTGCCGGACGGCACGAAAGTGCGCAGTTGCCGGCATTGCAACACGACGCTGGACAAGTAAAGGACAAGGGTAGAAGAAGGCGATGAAGAGCCGATTGCAGGAAAAATACCGGACGGAAACGGTGCCCGCGCTAATGAAGCGCTTTGGCTGGAAGAACATGATGGCCGTGCCGAAGCTGCAGAAAATCACGGTCAACATAGGTCTCGGCGAAGCCAGCCA
Organism: Candidatus Acidiferrales bacterium; assembly: GCA_035603095.1. Lineage (GTDB taxonomy): Bacteria > Acidobacteriota > Terriglobia > Acidiferrales > UBA7541 > Acidiferrum. The sequence goes on along the minus strand of DATNLB010000565.1, from coordinate 4,710 downwards.
GAACGTGAAGCTGCTGGACACTGCGGCGGTGGAGCTCGGCCAGATCACCGGACAGAAAGCCGTGATCACGCGGGCGAAGAAATCCATCGCGAATTTCAAGATTCGCAAGGGCATGCCCATCGGGTGCGCGGTGACTTTGCGCGGCGACCACATGTACGAATTTCTCGACCGCTTGTGCAACGTGGTGCTCCCGCGCGTGCGCGACTTCCGCGGCTTGCCGCAGAATTCCTTCGACGGCCGAGGAAACTACACGCTGGGACTGAAGGACCAGCTGGTGTTTCCGGAGATCGATTACACGCGTGTGGACAAGATCAAGGGCATGAATATCACCATGACGACCACCGCGAGGAACGACGAGCAGGGCCGCGAGTTGCTCAAGGGACTCGGGTTTCCGTTTCGCGAAAAGGGAGCAGCACAATAAATGGCACGCACAGCAAAAATCGCCAAGTCGCTCAAGAAACCGAAATTCAAGGTGCGGATACGCAACCGCTGCCGCGTCTGCGGCCGCGCGCGCGGGTATATCCGCAAGTTCCAGATGTGCAGAATCTGTTTCCGCGGTATGGCGCTGAAGGGAGAAATCCCCGGCGTCGTGAAAGCCAGCTGGTAGGAACCTATTAGGAGAATTATGCAGACGGATCCCATTGCCGATTTTCTGACGCGCCTCCGCAACGCGGCGGCCGCCAAGCATCAGCGCGTCGATGTTCCGGTCTCGAAGCTCAAGACCGAGATCGCGCGCATTTTGAAGGACGAGGGCTACATCTCGACCTACAAGCTGGTGGACGAGAACAAGACGCGCAAGATGCTGCGCGTTTTCCTGAAGTACACCCCGGACCGCCGCAGCGTGATCACCGGCCTGAAGCGCATTTCGCGGCCGGGCGCGCGATCGTATCTTGGCGCGGCCGATATTCGTCCCGTCGTGGGCGGGCTGGGCATCAGCATCATGACCACGCCGAGGGGGCTGATGAGCGGCCGCGCGGCGCGCAAGGCCAAAATTGGCGGCGAGATTCTTTGCGAAGTCTGGTAGCCGGTATTTCTAGTCAAGGAAAATAGAGAAGATGTCACGAATCGGACGCAAACCAATTCCAGTGCCAGCAGGCGTAAAGATCGCCATGCAGCCGGGCAAAATCGATGTGCAGGGGCCGAAGGGCAAGCTATCCTTCGCGATCCCGCGGGGCATCACCTTTGAACAGAAGGACGGCGTGCTGACCGCCCTTCGCGCAACCGAGGAGCACCGCGCCCTTCACGGCCTCGCGCGCGCGCTGGTTGCCAACGCCGTTCACGGCGTGACCTCGGGTTTCAAGAAAGAGCTCGACATTGTGGGCGTCGGCTACCGCGCCGAGTTGAAGGGCAAATTGGTTTCCTTCGCGCTCGGCAAGTCGCACCCGATTGAATTTCCGATTCCGGAAGGCATTCAGGTCGCCGTGGAAAAGCAGACGCACATCGTGGTGAGCGGCGCGGACAAGGGCCAGGTCGGCCAGGTTGCCGCGGACATGCGCTCGCTTCGTCCGCCCGATCCGTACAAGCAGAAGGGCGTGCGCATCACCGGCGAGCGGCTGAAGAAGAAGGCTGGCAAGGCGGGAGCGAAGGCCGGCGCTGCATAGAGCATTGTCTGGAATTTTGAGGAGAAGAAACAGTGGCGTCAACACGAGTTCGCAGGCTATCGCGGGATTTGCACCGCCAGCGTGTCCATGCGCGGGTGCGTACCAGGGTCGAGGGCACGCCGGAGCGCCCACGCCTGTGCGTGTACCGCTCGCTGGGACACATTTATGCTCAAGTGATCGACGACCGTTCGGGCAAGACGCTGGTTTCCGCCAGTTCGGTGGACGGCGAAACGAAAAAGAATTTGAAGGGCGGAGGCAACATCGCGGCGGCCAAAGTGATCGGCAAGATCGTTGCCGACCGCGCCAAGGCTGCCGGCGTAAAAAAGGTTGTGTTCGACCGCGGCGGTTACAAGTATCACGGCCGCGTCAAGGCGCTCGCGGATGCGGCGCGGGAAGCGGGGTTACAGTTCTAAGCCTATGTCGAAGCAAATTTTGCGAGACAGTCTAGCGGTACGCCGGCTCCTGGAAGTGAATCCTTCGGAGCTGAAGGATGACGTGATCGCCATCAACCGCGTCACCAAGGTCGTAAAGGGCGGCAAGAACCTCAGTTTCTCCGCTTTGGTGGTCGTCGGCGACAGCCACGGTCATGCGGGATTCGGCATGGGCAAGGCGCGCGAAGTGCCCATGGCCATCAAGAAGGGCATCGAGCAGGCGAAAAAAAATCTGATCAAGCTGAACCTGAAGGGTACGACGATTCCGCACCAGGTTTTGGGACGTTACGGCTCGGCGCAAGTGCTGCTCAAGCCCGCGTCGGAAGGCACCGGCGTCATCGCCGGGGGCCCGGTGCGCAAGGTGATGCAAGTGGCGGGGATTCACAACGTGCTGACGAAATCGATCGGCACGTCGAATCCGCACAACGTCGTCAAGGCCACCTTCGCGGCGCTCCTCGGCTTGAAGGATATAGCGCACGTGGCGGAAACGCGCTCCAAGACGGTGGAAGAAATCAGCGGCAAGCCACCCAAGGAAAAGGCCGCGACGAGTGAGGGCGCCTAATGGCCGGCAAAAAAGTGGCGAGCGTAAAAACTCCCGTCAAGCCCTACAACCGGACGGAACACGACGGCAAGAAGTCCGGAGGCACGGTGAAGATCAAGTGGGTGGTCAGCTTTATCAGCTGCACCGATGATATGCGTCAAACCATCCGCGGCCTCGGCTTGCGGAGAATGCATCAGGTGGTCGAGCGCCAGGACACGCCGTCGGTGCGCGGCATGATTCACAAGGTGCGGCATCTCGTGGAAGTGGTGGACTAAAGCAATGGCGAGAAAAACTTCAAGCGGCCCGAGAGGGACCCGCAAGCGTGGTCAGCACAAACCGGCGGCGCCGGCGTCGAAGGCACGCCGTTCCTTTACGCTCTCGAATTTGCAGCCTCCCGCGGGCTCGCGCAAGAAGAAAGTTCGCGTCGGCCGCGGCATGGGTTCGAAGCTCGGCAAAACCGCGGGCGCCGGCAACAAGGGACAGAAGTCGCGCCGCGGCTATTCGCGTCGCCGCGGGTTTGAAGGCGGGCAGATGCCGCTGCACCGGCGCATGCCGAAGCGCGGCTTTCACAATCCCTTTGGCGTGACCTACGCGGTCGTGAACCTGGCGGAATTGAACGTTTTTCCGGCCGGCGAAACGGTTACTCCCGAGTTGCTCCGCGCGCACGGTTTTGTGCGCCGCGCGACGGATCCCATCAAGGTTCTCGGCGACGGCGAACTGACGACCAAGCTGGCGATTCGCGCGCAGGCTTTCAGTGCGTCGGCAAAAGAAAAGATTACCAAGGCCGGTGGTACGTTCGAGGTTGTAGCGTAAATCGCAGGAAACAGGCATGAACCGATTCGTCGAAGCCGTGAAGAACATGTTCCGCATCGAAGACTTGCGGAACCGCGTGCTGTTCACGCTGGCACTGCTGGCAGTGTACCGCATTGGTGCGCACATTCCGACGCCTGGAATCAATGCCGCAGTGCTCGAACAGATGTTCACCCAGTCGGCGGGATCGGTCCTGGGCATTTTCGACCTCTTCAGCGGCGGCAACTTCCGAAAGCTGACGATTTTCGCCCTCGGCATCATGCCGTACATCACCTCGTCGATCATCCTGCAGTTGATGACCGTGGTTTTTCCGTATCTCGAGCGTCTGCAGAAGGAAGGCGAACTGGGCCGGCGCAAGATTACGCAGTATACGCGCTACCTGACGATCGTCTTGAGCATCATTCAGTCTTTCACCATCGCGCAGACCCTGCAGGCCGCAGCTGGCCCTGGCGGGCAGTCCATGGTCTACCACCCGGGATGGGGGTTTACGTTGATGACCATCCTTACGCTGACGACCGGTTCGGCCTTCATCATGTGGCTCGGCGAGCAGATTAGCGAGCGCGGCATCGGCAACGGGATGTCGCTGATCATCTTCGTCGGTATCGTCGTTGGGCTGCCACGCGCGGTTGTGGACTTGTATGAAAAGGCCAAGACCGAGGCATGGGGGCCCTTTACGCCGCTTGTGCTGATCCTGCTGATCGCGCTGATGATCGCGGTTGTCGCTTTCATCGTATTCGTGGAAGGCGGGCAGCGCCGCATTCCCGTGCAGTACGCCAAGCGCGTTGTGGGACGCCGCGTGATGGGCGGGCAATCCTCTTACCTCCCGCTGCGCGTGAACTCCGGCGGCGTCATTCCGCCGATTTTTGCGAGCTCGCTGCTGGCCTTTCCGGCCACCGCTGCGCTGATGTTTGGAACTCGCTGGCCTTTCGTCGCAAATATTGCCGCCGCTCTCAAATGGGGCGAGCCGCTGTACACCTTGATTTACGTGACGCTGATTTTGGTGTTCGCGTTCTTTTATGTCGGCATCGTCTTCAATCCGACGGAACTTGCGGACAACATGCGGAAAAACGGCGGGTTCATTCCGGGCATCCGGCCCGGCCGCACCACTTCCGAGCATGTCAGCAAGATTCTGAAGAGGTTGACGTTCATCGGTGCGGTGTACCTGGCGCTCGTCTGCTTGCTTCCGGAATGGATGATCGCGGGCATTCACCTCGACCATCTGGGCTGGGGAATCGGGTCGTGGTTTGACCGTCACTTCCCGGTATGGTTTCTGAAGGGCTTGGGCGTGCAGTTTTATTTCGGAGGAACGTCGCTCTTGATCGTGGTG
>DATNLB010000501.1:0-2095 GCA_035603095.1 Candidatus Acidiferrales bacterium | reverse complement strand
GAGAGCTCACACTTTTCCCAGCGTTGCCCGGTTTCCATGTGAACGAAGTGAAAGAAGAACCCGTGCTCGTTCGGCAAATCGTTGGCCAGGAATCGCAGCGTCTTGCGCACGCGTTCGAGAATATCAGCAGACTTGCCATAGCCGCGCTGGTCGCCAATACACAGGCCGGCCAAGCCAAATCCCGTGGCGGCGATGCTCGACATCATTCGCGAATCGTTGCCATTCGCCAGCGCGCGATCCTTCACCTGTCCGGTTTTTTGGCTTGCTTCGTCCCAGAAGAAATGGAAAGTCGCGCGCTCAATCTCGTCCAGGAGCTGCTCGTCCGTTCCGTCGTAGGGCGCGCCTGTCGGCTCCGCGAAGGACTGCGGCGCTGGCTTCTCACAACCAGCCAGCGTTGCGAGCGGCGAGGCGAGCAAACCAACTCCGCAAATCCTCAGGACTTCTCTTCGGGAAAGGGAGCGCTCGCCAATCATTTGCGGATCCTTGCCTATTTCGTGATTTGGAGTGTCGCTTCGGAGCCCCGACTCGAGTCCGGACCTACCCACAGCGTGACGCGCGCGGGCTCGGCCGCGAACTTGTTTTGATCGTTCCAGAAAGCGAAGGCCTCGGCCCCGAGCGGAAACGTCACTTTCTTGGTTTCACCGGGAGCAAGCGCAATGCGCTGGAAACCACTCAGTGCTTTGACCGGCATCGCAATGCTAGTTCCCTGTAACCGCAGGTAAAGTTGGACGGTTTCCTCTCCTGCGCGTGTTCCCGTGTTCGTAATCTCGGTGTTGACGCTCACCGCTGCCCCCGCGGATCGCTCGCTCTTTTGAAGTTGTTCGTTCAGGGTCTTCGCACTCAGCTGGGTCCTCTCCAGCTTGAGATCCCCGTAGCGATAGCTGGTATAGGACAGCCCGTAGCCGAACGGGAACTGCGGGCTGTTCTGTTCGTCGATGTAACGCGAGACGAATTTCTCGTCTCCATTCTTCGCGGGACGCGTTAGGTCGATTTGGCCTGCAGGGCGTCCCGTACTCAGCGCATCGTAATATAAAGGCTCTTGTCCCACGCTCCTCGGCCAGCTCACCACCAGCTTCCCGACTGGATTCGCCTCGCCAAAAAGAGTGCGCACGAGAGCGGGCCCGGCTTGCACGCCCGGAAACCACGCAGCCAAAACCGCGGGCACCCGCTCAAACGCCCACGGAAGTGTCAGCGGTCGCCCACTGAACACCACCAGAACGACAGGCTTCCCAGTCGCGACGATTTGTTCCAGGAGTTGCTGTTGCTGTCCCGGCAAACCGAGGTGCGCACGCGACGCCGCTTCACCCGTCATCTCTGCAGCACCTTCTCCTAATGCAAGAATCACGACATCGGATTGCTCCGCAGCTTTAACAGCATCTGCTAATTGCTCAGCCGATCCGCCGATGATCTCGGTCCCTTTTGCGTAACGAACGCGTTCCGCCCCCAGTTTCTGCGTGAGCGCAGAACGCAGAGTGACGACATCTTCGGGACGCCCTTGTCCCGACCAGGAACCCAGCATGTTGTGGGAATCGTCGGCCAGCGGGCCGATTAGCGCAATGGTTTTTGTGTCGGCCGAGAGCGGCAAAACCGGTACTTCTCCAGGGAAGTTCGCATTCTTCAGCAGCACGAAGGATCTCTCGGAAGCTGTGCGCGCCAAGGCGAGACTCTCCGGCTGAACCATCGCGCCTGCTTCGCGCGCCTCGTCCGCATAAGGATGTTCGAACAGACCCAGCCCGAATTTCAAGCGCAGCGCACGCCGGACGGCCTCGTCCACGGCGGCCTCCGGAACCTCCCCGGAGCGCACCAGTTGCGCCAGATTTTCGTGGTAAAGACTGCTGGCCATATCCATGTCAACGCCGCCGAGAAAGGCTTTGCGTGCGGCTGACGCGCCATCATTGGCGATTCCGTGTCCGATGAGTTCGGCGACAGAGGTCCAATCGCTATCGACCAGCCCCTGGAATCCCCACTCCTTGCGCAAAATCTGTTTTAGAGTGAAAGGATTCGCGGAAGTGGGTATACCATTCAGCGAATTAAACGCGCTCATGAGTGTGGCAGCGCCCGCATCGACCGCGGCGCGAAATGGCGGCAAATAAAA
>DATNLB010000159.1:0-6447 GCA_035603095.1 Candidatus Acidiferrales bacterium | reverse complement strand
TGTTTCCTCACGCCCGCCACGACCGCGCGCACGCGCTTCAGGTTTGGATTCCACCGGCGCCGCCGCGTGTTATTCGCGTGGCTGATCACGTTTCCAAAATGCGGCGCTTTGCCGCAGAACTCACACTTCAGTGCCATTTTTCTTCCTGCTTCAGTTTTTATTTTGGCCTGGATTTCCTGCTCGAAATGTCGCAAAACCAAGCTCCTCATTCTAGCAGACCCTCCACCTCCGGCAAAGCGCGTCCTTTTGCATCCCCGATGCCTGCGGGACGCGCCACTTGCTTCCGGATGGTTCCTCAGACGACGTGCCTCATCGCTCGGAACTGCCACCGCCCTCAGGCCCTGTTCTTTCGTACGGGTTCCGAACGCGCCCCGCGTATCACCAACCCCTCCAATCGTATTGAAGCTACAGGGTTTGGCACCAAGAGCGAGTTTCGCTGGCCGCGCGTACCATTGTTGCTCTCGTTTCCCCCCGCTTAACTGGCTCCTTAGCGTGCGCCGAAGTCGGCCCGCCTCGCGTGACCCATGAACGATTCTTTGGAAGACATCTCCGGGGCTCCTCTGCCCGCTCCACGCGGGGAACGGGCCGCTCATCGCGAATCGGAAATTCCGAATCGCTTGCCTCGTTACGTCTCATTGCTGATCGTGCTCGCCGCCGCTTCCACCGCCGCTGGTTATCAGGTCGCGCGCCTTGAAATTGCTGGAGCAAGCTGGTTCCACACTGCCCCGTCGCTGGCATCCGGGCCTGTTCAGGCGCCCGCTTCAGTGCCAGCCTCCAATGCCCGCGCTAATAGCACCGACGTCGAGGCCATCAGCCACCTGGCGCCCCAACAGCAGGCCGAGCGCCTTCTCGAACTTGCCATCCACCGGCCTGAGCAGTCTCTCGGTTTGATCCACATGAATCTTGATTCTTGGCGCGGCCATCTCGAGGAAACGGATCAGCTCTTCCATCTGGTGCTTGCAGCCCTTAACTCCGACGATCCTCGCGTGCGCGTCGCCGCCGTGGAAATCGATCTCGTCGCCAACGACCTGAGGAAGTCTCCGCAAAGTCTCGCAAAGCTTCTCAATCAAATTCATAACGATCCTGACGGCCGCTATCTCGCGCTCTGGAGACTTGGCGCTCTCGGCAATCGCGGCGTTGAGCCCGCCACGGTATTGGCCACACTCCTTCGCTATTCTCGCGATCCGAATCAGCAGATACGTTTCTGGGCCGTCGAAGGATTGGCAATGCTGGGCACCGAGGAATCCATCGATCCTCTTCTTTCCATTCTGGCCCACGATCCCGCAGAGCAAATCCGCGAACGCGCTGCCTCCAACCTTGCGCGTTCCGGCATGCTCACGGATGAGCAGCGCCTCACCGCCGTTCCCCAGCTCCTGAATCTCCTCGACGATGATTCCCTCGAGCCCGCCACGCAAGAGTTAGTCTGCGCCTCATTGCAAGCCATCACCGGCGCGTCGTTCGGCAAAAACCCCGACGCTTGGCGCGACTGGTGGGCACATCATGATCGACGCGAAAACCGGCACCAGGTCCCCAAAGGCCTGCTCCTCGCTTAATATTGAATCGGCGGCACTTTTCCCTAGGATCATCGTTCGAAGATGAAATAGTGCTTGACCCTCTCGGGTCCTATTCGTAAAACTGACCTGTGCCCTCCCTAATCTCAACCTGGTTCCCTCCCAGGTCCAAAAGGAAAACCATGCCGGCACCGGAGCGCCGTTGTGCTCGTCGTATGATCATGAAAGTTCCGCTGAAGTTTCGCCCCCTCCAAGCCTCGAGCGATTCTGAACGGGAGGCCGCCTCCATGAATATCTGCAACCATGGCGTCTATTTCGCCACGGATCAGAGGGTGCCCAAGGGAGTGATGATTCAAGTGCATTTGAAAATGCCCCGGGAAGTGGTCGGGGACGACGTGACGGAATGGTGCTTCACTGGCCGCGTCGCGCATGTCGAACCGTTGGGGGCCACAAATGATAAATTGGGCGTGGGCGTTCAGTTTCTATATTACGAAGTTCCTCGAGCTTCACTCTAGGGCTGCGCATGATAACCCAAAGTCCGCTTCGCTCGTCCATGAAGAGGTAGACTCGGAAACGCTCTAATAAGGAGGCCGCATGAAACGTCGCGATTTCATCCATCGCACTGCCTGCGCCGCTGGTGCCACCTGGATCCATGCGGCCGCCTTCGCGCGGCGTCCGTTCACTCTTACTGCACTGTCGCGCAAGTTCAGCGCCGCCGACATGGTGACCCTTGGCAAGACTGGCATCCAGACCAGCCGCCTCGCCATGGGCACTGGTACTGTCGGCAGCGGTCATCATTCCCACCAGACTGCCCTGGGCATCAAAGGCCTCTCCGACCTGCTCCTCAATGGCTACGATCATGGTCTGCGCTTCTTCGATTCCGCCGATTCTTACGGCAGCCATCCGCACGTCGCCGAAGCGCTCAAGCACGTCCCGCGCGATAAAGTCACCGTGCTCACCAAAACGTGGGCGCGCGACCCTGTCTCCGCCCGCGCCGATCTCGACCGTTTTCGCCGCGAGCTCGGCACCGATCACATCGACGTCTGCCTCATGCACTGCCTGACCGAAGGCGATTGGACCGAGCGCTACAAAGGCGTCATGGACGTTCTCTCCGAAGCCAAAGAAAGGGGCGTCATTCGCGCTCACGGTTGCTCCTGCCACAGCATCGAAGCGCTCCGCGCCGCTGCCAAATCTCCCTGGGTCGATGTCGATCTCGTCCGCATCAATCCCGTTGGCGCTTATATGGACGCCGCTCCCGACACCGTCGTCAGCGTTATCCGCGAAATGCGCGCCGCAGGCAAAGGCATTGTCGGCATGAAAATCCTCGGCCAGGGCGAGCTGCGCAGTCGCCAGGACGAAGCCCTCAATTTCGCTCTCGGTCTCAATCTCCTCGACGCCTTCACCATCGGCGCCGAATCCCAGTCCGAGCAGGAAGACTTGATTCGCCGCATCGCTGCCGCCGCTTAACCCGTCTGGGCGTATAATCTCCGCGAAACGGCAGGAGGTGCCGACATGGCCAAAACCAAGCAGTTTATGATCGCCATTGATAATCATCCTGGTGCGGTTGCCGCAATCGCGCGAGCCCTTGGTGACGCCAAGGTGAATATTCTCTCTCTCTTGGGAACCGCCCAAGGCGCGGCCGGTAGCGTTCAATTCATTGTGGATGATGCCCGGCGCGCGAAGAAAGCTCTTGACGCCGCCCGTATCGCATACCAGGAAACTCCCGCGGAATCCTGCGATTTGCCCAACAAGCCCGGTGCCTTGGCGCAATGTTTGGACAAACTCGCGGCCAAAGGCGTCAACCTGAACTCGATCCACGCCACCGCCGCCAAGGGCGGTAAAAAGGCCGTCATTGTCTACACTGCGGAAGCCACCGCAAAAACTGCAACCGCCACCGCGTAGGAGTCTCTCTCTGCTTCCGTGGTTCTTCCGCTCGCCCGGCGCGGCGTGCTCGCTCCCCGGGACCGCGTGGGCTTGTTGCACGAGGACTACTGCGCAACTTCCCCTGGCACAATTTGACAGCCACAAGTTGCAGGTGACGCCATTGCCAGAAACAGGGGGCTGCGATCCCCCGGCCACACATGACTAGCCACCCATCCATTCAAGGCACCCGTCGCCTCCGTGGGGATGCCACTTCCGCGTCTGGCTCTGTTGCCTATGACCCCTTTAGAACAATTCTAGAAACTCATACAGCCCGTAACGAACAGATTCCATGCCGCAGGCAATCCTTCCGAATGCTTGCCGAGCCGAGGCGCAATCTCTTCCGTCGTTCCGCTCGTTTGATGAAGTACTGACCCAGTTCGCGCCGCATTTTCGGCCGGGCGTGGAAAATCCGCGCCTTTACGGCTGCGACGGAAATGCCCATGCCTGCTGCGATCTCCTTCATCGAGCGCCCTTCCAATTCATAGAGTTCAAGGACGCGGCGCGCATTCGGCCTAAGCTCGGCAAGCGCTTCTCTCAGCATTCGCGATCTTTCTTGGCGCAAGCAGTCCTGCTCGGGGTTCAGCGCCGAGTCTGTTACGGCGTCCCGAAACGTCTTGTCATCCGATTCAGAATGCTCGTCGATCGAGATCTCCACTTTCCGCGCCTTCTTGCGGAGCTTCATAAGAGCGACATTGATCGCAATGCGCGAGAGCCAGGTGGAGAATCGAGCGCCGCCCTGGAAATCGTGCAGATGAACAAATGCCAGCTGGAACGCTTCTTGCACAACGTCTTCAGCATCTTCGTGGTTTCGCATAATGCGTTGTGCGAGGTGAAAAATCCTCCGCTTGTAGCGATTGAAGAGCTCGCCAAAGGCGGCCGAATGGCCGGTCTTCGCCGCGGCCAACAGCCGCGCGTCGTTGCCCTGCCCGGCTTCCAAGTTGACAGCCCACCGATCATTCAGGAGGGCAGCTCCATCAAGCGTCTGTAGTGCCATAGCTCTTCGCCTTTCTGTTTTCATTCCCGGGATCCAATTCGCCCCGTGGCACCGATCAGGAGCGCTTGACGGTCGTTGACCGGCACTCCCAGGCCGCTCCAGAAGTTGGAGTTCTGGGGGCTGCGATCTCTGCTGTTGGGCACTCCCTTCTCGCACCGTGACTAAAGGCACTCTTTGCACCAAACCCGATGCGCTTTACATCACCGCAAGTTGTTGATTTAGAAAGACGATTCGAAAGCAGAGCCGAAGCCATGTGTCGGAGTGTTGGAGGCAGAGTCACCCCTCTGACGCTTCTACTGACACCGCAGGCGCGATAGCGGTTCTTCAACGCCGCCTGAATTCACGACCACGCGTCTTACGGCTTTCTCCGCAACAAGGAGGTGAGGTTTTGGACGCTCTTGGCAAGTTCCACGACTTCTCCACCTCCATGGAATTCGAACTCGACTTCATAATTCCCGGTCGCAGCATGATCAACGGCCTCTTTAAGGCTGACGAGCGGCTGTATCACTTGGCGAGGCAGAATGAGGCTGACCCACACACTAAATAAGAGAGTAATGGCGGAAACAATGCTCAAGCCCCACTCCGCCCGATGGATCAGTACGCGGGCTTCCTGGTGATCCAGTTGGACGCGCCCCCAATTGCGCTTTTCCAGCTCGGACGCCATTTGCAGGGTCCGTTCACTGGATGCCCGAAGGTCCGGGGCGACCTGGCGTGACGCGGGGCTTCCTACCTGAATCGCTTCTGTAATCCGAGTATCAAACGATCCGACTCGAGTGCGAAGCTGTTCAATCAGCTGGGCTCGGCGCTCGTGCCCGGCCTGTCTGAGAAGATCGTCCAAGTCTTTTTCATAAGCCAGCACGGCTTGCCGAATGCGTTCGACGGGTTCTTGCCTTGACTCCGCCATCGCCGAAACTGTTGCAGCGAATCGCTGCTGATACAGGGTGAGTTCCTCGAGACTCTGCTGAACGATGGTTTCATCGCCAGGCTCAAGTTCCCCAATACGAACCAGGACTTGCCTCGCATTGGTGAGTGATTTCTGGTTCGTCTGAAGATATTCCGAGTCCTGCAACAAAACGTAGTTTCGCGCCGCACGCCGAGCCTCTAAGATCTCAATGGAGGCTTGCTCCGCGAGCCTTGCCGCCGGCGCATCGACATTCACGATGCGGTCCACGATCCGGCCCATCACAAACAAATAGTAAACAGCCAGGAAAATAACGGGGACGAGAATCAACCGGACGATCGCCATGCTATAGGCGACTCTTTTTCGCAAGGAGCTTCCGGCCGCAAAGATCTTAAAAGATTTTCGGATTCTCCATCGCATGAGCAAAGCCTTCGCAGAGTGTTACCGTCAGTTCCCGCGAAACTTCTTAAGGCACTAACCGGACGAACGGGCGTCACTGGCCCCGCAGCGTGCCTGGGGGGATGTCATTGTGCCGCGCCAGGTCTTCGAGATCGTCGAGTTCACTTTGTATCTCGGATACGCGCCGCTGCAAGATCTCAGTACCAGCCTCAGGCGTGATGCCGATATCGCCCCCGTCAAGATTTATGCCGCCCGTCATGGTCTTCAGGCTCCGCGCATCATCGAGTGCCTGACGATACTCCTGAAGTCTGGCTTCCCTGCGTTGGAGCTCAGCCCGCAGCTTCGAGGCTTGCTCGGCGTACCACTCAGGATCCTGGGTCTCTAGGTGCGGTGAAGGCGCCGCAGCGGCCGCTGTCGCTTCTTCCGGGGCTTGGCCCACGACCGAGATGAGGCCCGGGCCGCTAAGTTTTTCAAGGTCCTCGTTCGTCCATAGCACGGTGGCCCTTTCCGTCTTCCCCGCGCGCGGCTTGTTTGCCGCGCGCAGAGGAATGGCCAGGGTACTCAGGGTCATTGAGATAGCGAGTGAAAACGGCAGATAGCGATTCATCTCGCTCCCCTTAGTGTTTCGCCGACGGGGCGGGAGGAAAATGCTGGAACATTTTGTTCACGCCTTTGTCGAGGTTCTTGGTGTTCTTGTCCGCCTTATCGGAGAGCGTATC
>DATNLB010000387.1:0-11530 GCA_035603095.1 Candidatus Acidiferrales bacterium | reverse complement strand
TTAGATGGTCTTGGTTGCCGCCGCGCCCGCTTGTGCCGACGAGGTCCGTGCAAATGCATTCCCGCCAGATTCCTTTTCTGGACTCTTGTCGATTTCGATGGAGCCTTTAAAGTAGGCGCCATCTTCGATCATGATGCGGGAAGTAGTCAAGTCACCGTTGACCGAACCATCCTTCTTGATTTCAATTCTATCCTTCGCGCGAAGGTTTCCCTTCACGTTGCCGTACACCACCACCTCGCGGGCAATGATGTCGGCGGTCACTTTCGCCGTGGGCCCGACAGTCAGCTTCCGCTCATCGAGCGTAATCAGTCCTTCGACCGAGCCATCGATCAACAGATCTTCGTTGCCGGAGATCTCACCTTTCACTTGCAGGCTGGCCCCGAGCCGCGCCGTGGCGCGGTCCGCGGTTGCACCCAATGGACGCATCGCATCTGTACTCATCGCGGGTTTATCCTCCCAAGTCGCCGGAGCGGACTTCGGCGACTGATTCGTTTGTATGTTTCTTGCATCCGGTTGCCCCGCTTGCGGTGCATCCGGTTTCTTATTTCCCCACATCGGACCTCCCCAAGGGCCAGCACCACCCCACGCAGATTTCCGGCCGGGGTACTGCAAACTGTATTCCTCGGTGGTGCGCGCAGCAAACAAAGTGTGAAGCTGCTGTTCCAGACAGTAACTAGACTTCGGGACAGGGCGTGCCAGGGCCGGAGGGCAGTCCACAAAAATACTGAAGGAATCCGTGTCAAATGTAAAGCGGCGTGCGAGTGGGAACTGAATCTAATAGTTTGGTTTGTCCGGGACCGGTTGTGTGGCAACGAAATCGTTGTGAAAACGCTGGGCGTAAGAATCGAGCAACTGCTGAATCCGTTCGGGGCTTTGGGATTTCAGAATGAAGCCGGCGTGGTGATACTTCGTCACGCGATAAACGATTTCGGGGTCGGTGTAGGCGGAAGTATCGGGATGTTCCTGACGTGCGAGTGAAAGAATGACGCCCGCATAGTCTTCACGCCTGGCCGGAAGCTGATAAGGATCTTTCCCCGCCCCTACTTCAATTCGTGCCCACTCGCGCCAGAGATTGACGCCGGTTGCGCTCTCAATGACGTCGGAGATATAGGCGCCGCCGACGCGAGCGGCGACTTCGATGAAATAGAATTTGCCGTCGGCGTGCGACCGCAGGAACTCGGCATGGGCCACGCCGCGCACGAGGCCAAGACCCTCGATTAGTTTGCGATTGATTTCGAGGAGCGATTTGGTTTCTTCCGCTTCACGAGGAAGGGTGCGCGTCGTGAATACCCCGCCCTGGTGAGAGGTATCGAGCGGCGGAGTGCCATAGGCGTGAGCTTCGGCAAAAGCAATACCGCGCTCGGAAACCACGCTGTCGACATGATAGACCGCGCCGGGAACGAATTGCTCGAGCAAGTAGAACGATTGCTGATCGCCGAGCTGGTCGAGCCATGGCCAGAGTTCTTCCTGCGAATGAATCTTTTTCATGCCGATGCCGGAGGCCTGCGAGCGTGGCTTGAGCAGCCAGGGACTGGGAACCCGGGACATGAATTCGCGAAGATGATCGTAGTTGAGAACGTGGACGAATTCGGGGACGAGGATGCCTTCTTCCCGGGCCCGGTCGCGCATCGCCAGCTTGTCGCGAAAATAGCGAACGGCGGTGAGGCCCATGCCGGGGATGCGGAGATGCTCGCGAAGGGCGGAGACATTCTCCATGTCGAATTCATCAAGAGCGGCGATGCGATCGATGCGCTGCGACCTTGCAGCATAGCTCACGGCGTAAATCAGATTTTGCAACGGAAGCTCTTCCGGCATGGTGAATACTTCGTCGATACATTCGAATGGCCACGCTGCGTGGCGAAGTTTTTCGACGGTCAGCAGAAGAACCCGGCAGCCGATGGCTTTGCAGGTGCGGATGAATTCCTGGCCTTTTTCGTAGGAACTGACACAGAGAATGGTGAGAGGCCGGTCCCCCGGCATGCGACGCCCCCTGGAAACCAATTGACTAGAGCGCGGATTATACAGCGGCCTCGCGCGCGGGGTATAGAAATCGCAGAAACGGCCCGACGCGTTGCGCCCAAGCCGCTTCGTTGTGCTCCGCACCTTCGACGCGCTCGTAGTGAAAGTCTTTCCCGAACTTCCAGCCTCTTTCGAGAAGCACGTCACGGAACTTCTCAACGTCCTGCACGATGCGCGGGCCTTCGCGTGTGCCGATATCCAGCCAGATGCGCGGCCGAAGCTCGACGGTTGCCGTCCGGGCAAAACGGTGGATGACCTGCTGGTTCCACCAGACGGACGGCGAGAGCGCGGCTATTTTTCCAAAAATGCGCGAATGCTGCAGCCCCAGATAGAGGGAGACCAGGCCGCCCAGCGATGAACCCCCGATGCCGGTGTGTTGCGAGCCGGAGAGTGTGCGATATTCGCGATCGACGAACGGCTTCACTTCTTCGATCAGAAATTTTGCATAGCGGTCGGCGCGGCCGCCGCCGAGTTTGGGAACCTCGGTGGGAGTGTATTCACGAATTCGCGCTCTTGTGTTGTACATCCCCACGATGATCAGGGGGGCGACCGCGCCAGTTTGAATGCAGCGATCCGCGGTCTGCCCGACGTGCCAATCCTGCCCGGGAATGAAGGAAGTGGCGCCATCGAAGAGATTCTGGCCGTCATGAAGATAAAGCACCGGGAAATGGCGCCGGGACTGGTCAGCATATCCGGGCGGCATGTAAACGATGAGGTCGCGCTGATTGCGGAGAAAGCGCGAGCGGAATTGTTCGTGTTTGCGGAGTTGTCCCGAGCTCACGGTGCGATGGTCACCAGGAGATCTTTCGCTTCGACGTGTTGCCCGGAGGTCACCAGTAGCTTCACGATGCGCCCTGCAATTGGCGCGTAGATATTGGACTGCATTTTCATGGCTTCGAGGGTCAGAAGTTTTGCGCCGCGTTCCACCGTGTGATTCGCTTGCACAGCGATACCGCTGATGACACCCGCAGTTGGAGCGGCTACCTCTCCAGGTTCGGCGGGGTCGGCCTTCGGATGAGCGCGCTCAACCACCCGCAGCGCGCGGTCGCGGACGTTTACTTCCCGGGGCTGTCCGTTCAGTTCAAAAAATAGCGTGCGTGTGCCATCGGGATGCGGCTCGCTGATGGTCAGAAACTTGATGATGAGAGACTTTCCGGATTCGATTTCGACGGTGATTTCTTCGCCGGATTTCAAACCATAAAAAAATGCGGGCGTGGGCAAAACGCTGACGTCCGAATAGGTCTGTCGAAACTTGTCGTACTTCGTAAAAACGTCGGGATAAAGCAGATAGCTCAGCAGGTCGTCGCGGCGGACGGCATGGCCGAGTTTTTTCACGAGGGCTTTTTGCTCTTCTTCGAATTTCACCGCTTGCAAGCTTGCACTTGGGCGGCCGCGGAGGGGAGCCTGGCCCCGCAGAATTATTTTTTGCAGCTTTTTCGGCCAGCCGCCGGGGGGCACACCCAGAACACCCGAAAACATCTCGACAACCGAATTGGGGAACGAGACGTCGTGCTTTTCGTCGAGCTTGAGAATGTCAGCCGGCTGCATCTCCTTGGCCATCAGGAAAAGAGTCATGTCGCCTACGACTTTGCTCGACGGCGTGACTTTCACGATATCGCCGAAGAGCTGGTTCACCTCGGCGTACATCTTTTCGGCTTCGCGCCAACGCTGACCGAGGCCCATGGCGGCAGCCTGCTCACGCAGGTTGGTGAACTGGCCGCCGGGAATTTCATGCTGGTAAAGGCGCGCCGAACCGGCCTTGGGGCCGGAGTCGAACGGAAGATAGTAAGTGCGGATGGTTTCCCAATAGTCGGAGCACTCGTTGAGCGTGTCGACATCGAGCCGCGTGTCGCGCGGCGTATGGCGGAGCGCTTCGACGATGGAATTGAGATTGGGCTGGCTGGTGCCTCCGCTCATCGCAGCGATGGCTCCGTCGGCGACGTCGACACCGGCATCGGCTGCTTTCAGAATGGAGGCCGAGTTGATGCCGCTAGTGTCGTGCGTGTGAAAGTGGATCGGAATGCCGACTTCCTGACGCAGCGTCTTCACCAATTCGAACGCCGCATACGGTTTGCACAGACCAGCCATATCTTTGATCGCCAGGAAATGCGTGCCGAGTTTCTCCAACTGTTTGGCCATCGCGACGTAGTACTTGAGCGAGTATTTCGGGCGGCCCTTGTCAAGAATGTCGCCGGAATAGCAAATGGCCGCTTCACAAACGGCGCCGGTTTCGAGTGCGGCATCGATCGAAACGCGCATATTCTCGATGGAATTGAGCGAATCGAAGATGCGGAAAATGTCGATGCCATGGGCGTGCGCTTCGCGAACAAATTCGACGATGACGTTGTCGGGGTAGGAAGCATAACCGACGGCGTTGGCGCCGCGGAGAAGCATCTGGAAACAGATATTGGGAATGCGCTCGCGCAGCTCGCGCAATCGTTGCCAAGGGTCTTCGTGCAGGAAGCGCATCGCTGTATCAAAGGTCGCGCCACCCCACATCTCAAGACTGAAAAGATTAGGCAGGCGATGCGCGACGGCGCTGGCTGTGGCGAGCAGGTCAAACGTGCGGACGCGCGTGGCCATAAGCGACTGGTGCGCGTCGCGGAAGGTAGTGTCGGTAAGGAGCAAGCGTTTTTCTTTTCGTGCCCAGGCCGCGAATTTCTTCGGTCCAAGCTTTTGCAGAAGCGGGCGGGTGCCGGCCGGCGGTTTCCCGGCGGGCGTCGCGGGGACGACTGCTGCTTCGATTTCTTTGGGGATCTGCTTGTCCTTCACTTCCGGATTCCCGTTCAGGATGACGTCGCCGAGATAGGAAAGTAGCTTGCTAGCGCGATCGCCGCGGCTGGGGAAATGGAAAAGCTCAGGCAACTCGTCGAGGAAGGAGGTTGTGACTTCGCCGGCGCGAAATTTCGGGTGATTCACGACATTTTCGACGAAGGGGATATTCGTTTTCACGCCGCGAATGCGGAATTCGCGGAGGGCGCGGTCCATACGCTGACAAGCTTCGGGAAGATTTGCGCCCCAGGCCGTGACTTTGACGAGCAGGGAATCGTAATAGGCGGCGAGCATCGCGCCGGCATACGCGGTGCCGCCATCGAGGCGAATACCGAACCCTGCGGGAGAGCGATAGGTGGAGATTTTTCCGTAGTCGGGAGCGAAGTTTTTCTCCGGATCCTCGGTGGTCACGCGACACTGGAGAGCCACGCCGTTGAGCGGAATATTCTCCTGTTTCGGCAACGCCATCGGCGGCTCGTGCAGTTTATAACCTTGCGCGACAAGAATCTGCGAGCGCACGAGATCGATGCCCGTGACCATTTCCGTCACGGTGTGCTCGACCTGAATGCGGGGATTGACCTCGATGAAATACCACTTGTGCGAATCCACGTCATAGAGAAACTCGACGGTTCCGGCATTGCGATAGTTTGCCTTGCGCGCCAGTTGTAACGCCGCATCGCAGAGTTCGCCGCGAATACTCGGGGGGAGATTGGCGGCCGGAGCGACCTCGACGACTTTTTGGTGACGACGCTGGACCGAGCAGTCGCGTTCGTAAAGATGCAGCAAGTTGCCGTGATGATCGGCGAGGATCTGAACTTCCAGGTGCCGAGCGCGCGGCAAATATTTTTCAAGGAAAACAGATGCATCGCCGAAGGCGGAGCGCGCTTCACTCCGCGCTTCTTCCAGAAGTGCATCGAGCTGCGCGGCGTCATGGACAACGCGCATGCCGCGGCCGCCTCCGCCCATCGCCGCTTTCACAATGATGGGATAGCCGATCTCCCGCGCAGTCTTTTGCGCCTCTGCCGCCGACTTGACGGGATTCTCGGTTCCGGGCAGGACCGGCACCCCCGCTGAAGCGGCCAGTCTTCGAGCGGCGGTCTTGTCTCCCAGCAACTCGAGAAGATTCGGCGGAGGCCCAACGAAGGTAATGCCTGCCTTTTCGCAGGCACGGGCGAACGCAGGATTCTCGGAGAGAAAACCGTAACCCGGGTGGATGGCGTCGACGCCCTTCTCTTTCGCCAGTGCCACGATTCCCGCAATGTCCAGATAGGCTTCCACGGGGCCCTTGCCCGCGCCGACCTGATACGCTTCATCAGCCTTGAAGCGATGCAGCGCGAGCCGGTCTTCTTGCGAATAAATGGCCACGGTGCGCAAACCAAGCTCGTTGGCAGCCCGAAATATACGAATGGCGATTTCGCTGCGATTGGCGGCGAGTAGTTTGCGGATCGGTTTGCTTTTCTTCATCTCAGAGGCGATCAATGGGCCGCGCGAAATTCTACATTGTTTCATAGTCACGACGCGACTCAGTAGCAGATTTTTCGATTTACAGAACTGGTTATTTTGTGCGCCGGGAGAAGACGCCCGCGGGATGCATGCTGGCCTATGGAGTGGTTGGCCCCTCGGCCACGGCCGGCTGCGTAGAATTGGCGGGATTAGACGCGACCGTTGCCGATTTCAACTGTTGCAGTTGGGTTTGAACTTTCGCCCAAGCCTTGGCGTTGCGTTTCGTCGCATACGGCGCGTCCGGCTCGGCAAAAAAGTGCAGAAGCTCCGCTTTCACTTCCGGCGTGGCGCTCGCGAATTTATTTTCCGCCAGCTTATCCAGCAATTCCGCATGGGCTTCATCGTTCAACCGGTATTTCCCGGGACCGGTGCTCTCTCCAACGTCGAAATTATCGTTCGGCAAGTCGATCTCGCCGTCGCGGATGCCCCTCAGCAGCTTGCGATAGCGCTCAAGCGTGGCATTGAAACTGGCTTCAAACATTTGTTCGGTTTGCGGCGTAGGCGTCCTGAACTGCAGGATCTTGAGCGGACCGAACTTGGGGATCAACTTGTAGAGAAACGCTAGAAAACGCTCGTATGCACTGGGCTTGCGGTAATCCTTGCCCCATTCGCGCTCGTAATTTGAACGGGACAGATTAAACAGAAACTTTCTCTTCGTTGCGTCCGGAATGTCGTCCTTGATTTCGTCTTTCTTGAGGTGCCAGGCGATGCGCGTGGCTTGCGGAATGAGCTTGCTCACGTCATGGCGGTAAGAACTGAGGACCTTGTCTTCGTTCACGAGCACGTCTTTCAACTCCAGGCCATAAGTCTCCCGGAAGGCTTGCTCGAGAACCGGGCGGGAAACTTCGAAACCGATGAAGTCGTGATAGCTTTCCGGAGCGTAGCGTTCCCGAGCGATTTCGAGAACGTCAAAACCAAATTCGGTCTTCACGTGCGCGAGCTTGTTGTCCTCATAAGAAACGCTGTCGCCGTATTTCTTCCGCAGCCCCGGATACAGAATCGGAACGGCTCGGTTGGTGCCGAGGCGGTGACCATCGTTGTCCGCGGCGTAATGCGCGAGCGCGCCAACGGCGAAAGCGTACTCGTTGACATCTTTGGCGTCTCGCAGCAGCGCTTGGATGAAATCACCGCCGCGGATGTAATGCGTGAGGTCGCTGAAAAAAGGGCTGCCGTAAGGGTAGTAGCCCATATCTTGAATGATGGCTCCGCCGTAAGCGTAGGCTTGCGCCCTACTGAGATCTTCCTCGGTTGCCTGCGGGAACTTTTTCAGGAGCAGCGGCTTGATGTGCGTCTCCCAAGCTGCATCGATGATGGCCTCATGAGAAAGGACGGCGTAGGCATGAACGGGGGCTGGCAACACCAGCAGAAAGGCGATCAGGCAAACGACGCTCGCACGGGAGCGAGCAAGCAGGTGAATCATGATGGCACTTGACGAAGGAAGACGCCGTTTCAGGTCCACGTCCTAGCATAAAACAAAACGGGCCTTTATGGTTTGAGGAGCGGCTGGGCGAAACGAATGGGAACGCCAAAATTCGACCCGCCAAAACCTCTGACGACCGCGAACGTCACGCCAATCACTTCTCCATCGCGATTGATGAGCGGCCCACCCGACCCACCGGAGGTGGTCTGCGCATCGTAGACAATTTTGTCCGGAAGAACGTCGCCGATATGGCCCTGAGTAACCAGAGGGCGGATGAGCTTACGGCGGAGCAGTTCGTTTAAAACCTCATTCGGTTTTCCGCCCGTAGTCTTGGCGATTTCGTTCACGGCATCTTCACCCGCGCGCGCCAGAATCGCGCTGATGCCAGTGGCGTAGCCGAGAGAGAGCAGAGGCTGGCCACTGACCGCCGACTCCTTGCGGGCATCCATTTTCAGGATCGGCTTTTTCAAAGCGGACAAATCGCCTTTCAGCACAGCGAGGTCCGCCTCCTCGGAAATCTCGGAAATACTGAAGGGAACCCCGGCAGCCGCGTCGGGGAAATAGGCTGTCAGTTCCGCAACTGCGGGATTAAGCCCCTGGCTAACAATGGCGGCAAGTTCGTCATTCTTCCACCAGGGTTGCGCCACATGGTGATTGGTGAGAATGCGGCCTTCGCCGACGATGAATCCGGTGCCGAAGAAATCCGCGCGAACTTCGGGTGCGCGGCCTTCCAACGTATAAACCGGGTTGCCGTCACTGTCGTGGAGCGGCTCGCCATCCGGATTGATCCCGCCGTAACGCAGCGGGCGGCCGGAAGCGCGGTCGACGAAGGAGACGGATACATGCAGGAGGCACACACTCGGCGCATAAGCACGGATCACTTCTTCGGCGGATTGCGACTCAGTCTCCACGCGTTTGAGCCGGGCGGTCGTTTCTTCGAGCTGCTTGCGAAGTGCGGACACGTCGCCGGACCCGGCGCCCGAGATTTTCTGGCGCAACTCATCTGATTGCTGCTTGAGCTGATGCTTTTGCTCGAGAACATCGGATTGTTGAAGATCGGCGCGCGCGCTGCGGGCATCCGCCATCAGTTGCTCCTGGCGGTGAGCGCCACGCTCGAGCTGGGCGATCATGGAGTAAGCGCTTTTAGCTTCCTTGTCGGCACGGCGGGAATACAGAAGGAAGATTCCGGTAATCAAAATGGCCACGCCGAAAAGGGCGGACACCCCAATTTTCAAAGCGCGTCCCAGGGAAAAAGCATCACGGGTCATCTTCTCGGTGACGGCGAGCGCCTGGAAGGCGGTCTGCGCCATTTCGTAACCTTCATCAGCGATGCGGGTTTTCTTCAGCAATTCGTCAAAGGCGTGTTTTTCGCGCAACTGCACGCGAACGCGCGCGAGCAATTCCGCCGCCACCCACGGTGAAGTAAGTACCTCGTCCGCGCCGAGTTCAAGTCCCCGAGCTCGCTCTGCTCCCCCACCCTGGATGAGGAGAATCACCCGTGTCCCCGCGGTGGCGGCATTGCCTTTGACTTCGGCCAGGGCATCGCAGCACTGGATGTCGGCAAGATCGGCGGAGAGAAGCAGAAGGTCGACGCCGGCATCTTGAACAAACTTGAATCCTTCAGCCTGAGAGGACGATACGGCCACGTCATAGCCGGCTGAACGGACCAATTCCTCGAGCAGGCCGCGCGAGGCCGCGTCGGGATCGACAATCAGAATGGCTTGGCGTTTCGAGGGCAAGTTCGCGACCTCAGAGGTTTTGCATGTCCCGCCGAGTCTTACTTCGGCTTCTTCTTCCCTGTCAAGGCGCTTCACAGGCGTCATGAGAATAACGTAGACACCTTTTTGATGCACGCAACTGGATTCTGGCACCAACAATTTGTCCGCGGAAAGGTGACGGGGAGACCTATGAATCTTGACTACGGGAAGGATGAAACCGTCCAAAGACACACTGCCAGTGGTTGGCGGAGGAGCACGGACAGATGATTCAGCGCTAGTATTTGCGAAGGACGCCGATGACGCGGCCCTGAATCTTGACGTCGTTCGCGGCCACCATGATGGGGGCCATTTCGGAATTTGCCGGTTGGAGACGTATCTTGCCGGCGCCTTCGCGATAGAAGCGCTTGAGCGTTGCTTCTTCGCCGCCGATCAGCGCCACGACGATGTCACCGGCATTGGCCACCTGGGTTTGCTCGCAGACGACAAAATCCCCGTCCATGATGTGATCTTCGATCATGGAGCTGCCTTTGACCTGCAGAACAAAGGAATTGCCGCCACGCGCGAAATCGCCCAGCGAAATCGTCTCGCGTTGTTCAACCGCTTCCAGCGGGCGCCCCGCCGCAATCCTTCCCACCAATGGAAGCTCGTGCATCCTTCGATCGTTTACTTGATCCTTGACCGACTTCGGTAATTGGACAATCTCGATGGAGCGGCTCTGATTGTAGCCGCGGCGAATGAATCCTTTTTTCTCGAGAGTGGTGATGTGTTTGTGCACGGTGGCCAGAGAAGTGAGCTTGAGGCCCTTGCCAATCTCTTCGAAGCTGGGTGCATAGCCGTGTTTGGTCTCAAACGCCACGAGGAAATCGAGAACTTCTTTTTGCCGTTTGGTAAGAGCCATTCGTCGCCTCCACTCGCTAATGTTTTCCACAGGCACTTTAGGCGAAAAGAAAGCGAACGTCAAGCGCGATTTTTGCTTCGCGTTACTTTCACCACCACCCTCCAGCGGCGCAAAAACAAGAGGGGACATTCCGAAAAAGGAGTTGCTTGCACGCTCGCGGCTTCTCCGCGCGTCATCCTTGCCCGCTCCTCCTCGCTCGCCGCGCGTTGGATCACCATCCGGGCAAGCTCGGCATCCTGGCATCGATTCACGCTGGAATCCCCCGGTGAGTCCTCGCGTCTTTTCAAGTAAGACACATCGTCGCGAGATTTCGTCTCCCGCGTCCATGCGCAAGCCAGTGTGATATCCTCTACGTGTCGGCTCTTGGCGGGCTGCTTTAGAAGCCATCCTTTCACCGCACCGCCTCATCCTTATTGATTGAGCCGCACTCCCCTGGGTAGGGGAGTTCAACGAGCAGTGGAGGCTTGGGACAAGAATGTCTACACTCGCAGAGGTTCCACCGGTAAAACACAAGCGCGAAGTGCTCGATCGGGCCGTCATCCGCTTCGCGGGCGACTCCGGCGACGGCATGCAGATTACCGGCAGCCAGTTCACAAATACCGCAGCGCTCTACGGCAATGACATTGCCACGTTTCCGGACTATCCGGCCGAAATTCGCGCCCCTGCAGGGACGATTCCCGGTGTCAGCGGCTTTCAGTTGCACTTCTCCTCGAATGAGGTTTACACGCCCGGCGACGCCATCGACGTGCTGATCGCCATGAATCCGGCCGCGCTGAAAGTGAACGTTGCCGACCTCAAGGCCAACGGAATCCTGATCGTCAACAGCGACAGTTTCAAGGAGAACGATCTGCGCAAGGCGCAGATGACCTCGAATCCCCTGGAAGATCATTCTCTCGATAAGTTCCGGTTGTTTTCGGTCGAGCTGGAGCGTCTGACGCGGCGTTCGCTCGAGCACCTAGGGCTCGACGCCAAGTCCATGGACCGCTGCAAGAATTTCTTCGCGCTTGGGATGTGCTACTGGCTCTACAACCGCTCGATGGATCCGACGGTCCGCTGGATTGAGGAAAAGTTCAAGAACAAACCGCTGCTCGTGGAGGCAAACAAACTCGCGCTCAAGGGCGGCTATTCTTATTGTGAAGCCACGGAAGCGTTTCAGATCAGTTACGAGATCCCGCCGGCGCAACTCACACCGGGTTTATA
>DATNLB010000264.1:0-9028 GCA_035603095.1 Candidatus Acidiferrales bacterium | reverse complement strand
GAAGCTTCCTCGAACACAGACCGGCGCAGAGCCTAGCCGGCGCGAGTGCCGTTCGGAACGGGCCGCTCCGGAACGGAAAGAACCGGTGTGACACCGTCCGCGTATCCGATATCAAATAGCATGCCTTCGGAAATCTCGCCGGCCATTTTGCGCGGCTCCAGATTTACCACGAAGAGCGCTTGGCGTCCCTCGATCTCGCGTGGATTTTCACGCTCCTTCTTGATGCCCGCGAGAATCGTCCGTGAATGGTCGCCAAAATTCACGGTCAGCTTCATGAGTTTTTCGGAACGCGGAACATTTTCCACACGCTCTATGGTGCCCACCCGAATATCCAGCGCCTCAAGCGCGGCAATTGTGGCCATAGGTTTGATGAGTGCGGGAGTGAATTCAGCCATGGCTCACCGCTTGTACTGCGTCGCGTAGGCGGGCGTAGGAATCGCAGAATCGCAACGCTCGTCGCGGATAGGCGCGCCCGGCGTGAGGGAAAGTGGAATCACGCCGGCCCAGACCGCCAGTGCGTAGTCCGGAGCGTCGTCTTCCGGAGGCCCCACGCGAATTTTTGCGGAAACTTCCGTGAGCGGTAGGCGCAGAATGCTCGTGGCTTTCAATTCTTTTTCGTTAGGCTGGCGCGCATCATTCCAGCGGCCGGCAAGAATTTTTTCGGTGAAGGCATGCAACGCTTCGAGTTTTTCTTCCGCCGCGTCAACGAGGGTGGCTTTTCCGAGTGCGACGACGGAGCGGTAGTTCATGGAGTGGTTGAAGACGGAACGGGCGAGAACGAATCCGTCAGTGAGAGTCACCGTGACGCAGACGGAAATTCCATCGCTCACGTTGCGCAACATGCGGCTCGCCGCGGAACCGTGAAAATAAATCGCGTCGCCGACGCGCGCGTAGAGCGTGGGTATCACGTAGGGCTGGCCATCGACGGAAAATCCCACGTGGCAGACGAATCCTTCGTCGAGGATTTTGTCGATGGCTGCGCGGTCGTAGACGCCGCGATGCGATTCGCGCACCACGCGAGTACGCTCGGTTGGCGTGGTAGGTTCTGGCACGATTCACCTCATAAGAAACGTGGCGCGGAGCCGACCGCCTCGCGGTCGCTCATTTGATTTGTAGCCGGCGCCAAAGCGGCATGAGTGAGGAACAACCGCAAGTATCGTATCACGGGCGAACCGGAGCAAAATCGGCGCGGGCAAGGAGCCCGGAAAAATGTGGTCCCAATTTGGATGCCACATGCAGGTTAAACGAAAGGAACTGCGGCTCGGTTCGAACCAAGCCTGTAGGGATGCAGCATGCACCCCTACAACGTAAGCGTCACGTGTGAGAAACTAGCGGACCTGAGAGCGAAACCATTTGTGATTGGAAAAGAGACGATGAGCACACCAGTGATGCACAGCTCCGAAACAAAATCATTTGATATCGCCTGGGTGAGGCAACAATTTCCTTCGCTGAGTTTGCAGTACCAGCACCACGGCTCCGCCTTTCTGGACGGGCCGGCGGGCACGCAAGTCCCCAAGCAGGTGATGGACGCGGTGCAATACTATTTCCTGGGTGCCAATGCGAATACTTACGGTGCGTTTCTCACCAGCCGGCGAACCGACGAAATGATTTTGTCTGCCCGCGCCGCGATGGCCGATTTTTTCAATTGTGATCCGAATGAGGTGGTCTTTGGCCAGAACATGACGACGATCACGTTCGCGCTGTCGCGAGCGATCGGCCGGGAACTGAACCCCGGCGATGAAATTGTTGTAACCACGCTGGACCATGATGCGAATGTCGCCCCATGGCGCGCGCTGGAAGAAAAAGGCGTGGTGATCCGGCAAGTGGATATTCGCGAAGCGGATTGCACTCTGGACATGGATGA
This sequence comes from Candidatus Acidiferrales bacterium, assembly GCA_035603095.1. Taxonomy (GTDB): domain Bacteria; phylum Acidobacteriota; class Terriglobia; order Acidiferrales; family UBA7541; genus Acidiferrum. The sequence goes on along the minus strand of DATNLB010000264.1, from coordinate 7,164 downwards.
TTTGAAGCGAAAGATTTCCACGAAGACGAAGCTGGTCGCTGTCGGCTATGCCTCGAACATAGTGGGTACGATCAATCCCGTCGCCGACATCACAAAACTCGCGCATGCGGCTGGTGCGCTGATGTTCATTGATGCCGTACACTACGCGCCGCACGGGCTGATCGACGTGAAGGCGCTGGATTGCGATTTTCTGGCGTGCTCGCCGTACAAGTTTTTCGGGCCGCACATGGGTACGCTTTACGGAAAGCGCGAGCACCTCGAGAGGTTCAAGCCGTACAAGGTGCGGCCAGCGACGAACACTTCACCGGAATGCTGGGAAACCGGAACTCAGGTGCAGGAACTAATCGCCGGGATTGGCGCAGCCGTGGATTACATCGCGGAGCTGGGGCGGCATTGCGATCCAAGCGTGAAGAGCCGCCGGGAAGCGTTGCAGGCAGCGTATCGCGCGACACACCAGTACGAAACCGGACTGCTCTCCCGGTTGATCGCGGGATTGCAGGCGATTCCGGGGCTGCGCATCTTCGGCATCACCGATGCGAAGCGGTTTGAGGAGCGCTGCTCGACTTTATCGTTCCGGCTGGGCGACCACAATCCAACGGAAATTGCGAAATTTCTTGGAGACCGCGGGATTTTCACCTGGGACGGGAATTTCTACGCGTTGAATCTGTCCGAGCGCCTCGGCGTAGAAAAACGCGGCGGTGTTCTGCGAGTCGGGCTGGTGCATTACAACACCGCCGAAGAAGTGGATCGGCTGCTCGCGGCGCTGCGTGAATTTGCTGCGCGGTAACAGATGTCTTGACCTCCTCTCAGGAAGAGCCAAAGCAAATTCGTGAATGAAGAGCTATGACCAAACGACCGAAACCGATTGTGCTGACGGTGCTGGATGGCTGGGGATTCCGCGCCGATTCGAAAGGGAATGCGATCGCGCTGGCGAGGAAGCCCGCGTATGACCAGCTTATCCAGAGATTTCCCAACACTTTGATTCATACGTCCGGGCCATTCGTTGGATTGCCGGAAGGGCAGATGGGCAACAGCGAAGTGGGGCACATGAACATGGGCGCGGGGCGAATCGTACACATGGACATTACCCGGATCGACCTGCTTATCGACAATAAGCAATTGCAGAACGTGCCGCTTTTTCAGCAAGCGATGGCGCGCGGGCGGACTCGGCAACTGCATTTTGTGGGATTGCTGAGCGATGGCGGGGTGCACTCGCACATTCAACACTTGTTTGCCCTGCTGGAGATGGCCAAGCAGCAAAAAGTGGAAAAAGTCTTTGTGCACTGTTTTATGGACGGGCGTGACACGCCGCCGAACAGCGGGCGCGACTACGTGCGGCAGTTGCAGCAGAAGATGCGCGAATTAGGCGTCGGGGAAATCGCGACGCTGGTAGGGCGCTACTACGCGATGGACCGCGACAATCGCTGGGAGCGCGTGGAGCTGGCTTATCGCGCACTGGTTCATGGCGAGGCGGAAACGCGGACGGATGATCCCATTGCGGCGCTGCAGCGAAGTTATGAGGCCGGCGTGACGGATGAATTTATCAAGCCGATTGTAGTGACGAAGGGAAGCGAAGCTTCAGCCACGCCGGTGGGTCTGATCCGCGACGATGATGCCGTGATCTTTTTCAACTTCCGCGCGGACCGTGCGCGGCAAATGACGTGCGCACTGGCGGCGCCGGACTTCGACAAGGTTGTTGATGCGAAGCGGCCGAAGAATCTGTTTTACGTGGCGATGACCCAGTACGACAAGAATTGGCCGTGGCTGAAATACGTTATTGCGCCGGAAAAACTGGAGCACATCCTGGCGCAGGTGTTTGCGGAGCTGCAGTACAAGAATTTGCGCACGGCAGAGACGGAGAAGTACGCGCACGTGACGTATTTTTTCAACGGCGGAGTGGAAAAGCCGTTTGCCGGAGAAGAGCGGATTCTGGTGCCCTCGCCGAAGGTGGCGACGTACGATTTGAAGCCGGAAATGTCCGCGGCGGGAATTACAGACACGGCGGTGAAAGCCATCGAGCAGGGCGAGTTCGACGCCATTATCATGAATTACGCGAATGCGGACATGGTGGGGCATTCCGGAAAACTGGAAGCGGCCATCAAGGCGGTGGAAGCGGTGGACGCGGGACTGGCGCGGATTTATCAAGCGCTGAAGCCGCGCGATGGGGTGTGGATTATCACCGCAGATCATGGAAATGCGGAGACGATGATCGATCCGGTGACCGGCGGTCCGCACACCTACCACACCACGAATCCAGTGCCGCTTATTCTGGTGAGTGAGGATGACAAGCTGCGCCTGAAGCCAGGCGGATCGCTGCGGGACATTGCGCCGACAATGCTGAGCGCGCTGGGGCAGCCGCAGCCCGCGGACATGACCGGCACGGATTTGCGCATCATTTCATAATCTGACCATGAGCCGTACGACACCTGCAGAAACAAAACTTGTGATTTGCGTGTGGCATCCGTTTACGGAGTGGCGGCCGAAGCCGGCGATGGCGGAGGCCATTCGAAGGCGGTGGCCGGAGATGCGCGTGCTGCATTTGCCCAAATATGATGAATTACCGAAGGAGCTGCCGGATACGGATATTTTTGTGGGCTATTCGCTTCGGGCGGAACAATTGAAGGAAGGGAAAAAATTGAAGTGGATTCACTCGACGGCGGCGGGCGTGGCGCAATTGATGTATCCGGAGTTGCGGGATTCCGGGATTATGGTGACGAACCCGAGTGGAATTTTCTCCGTGCCGATGGCGGAGCACACGATGGGATTGCTGCTGGCGCTGGCGCGGAATTTTCCTGATTCGGTACGCGGGCAGGACCGCGGACGATGGGCTCAACAGGGGATTTGGGACAAGCCGCAGCACTTGACGGAACTGAATGGGAAAGTGCTGCTGATCGTGGGCTACGGATCCATCGGGCGGGAAGTGGCGAAGCGGGCGAAGGCGTTTGACATGAAGGTCTGGGGAGTGACGCGATCGGGCGTGGGCGAACGGACGCACGTGGAGAAGATGTTTGCCGCGGCGCAACTGCGGGAAGCACTGCCGAGTGCGGATTACGTGCTGATTTGCGCGCCGGAGACGGCAGAGACGAAGCAGCTTATTGGTGCGGCTGAAATCGCAAGGATGAAACGCGGAGCGCGAGTGATCAACGTCGGGCGGGGGTCGCTCTTGGATGAAGGGGCACTGCTACAAGCTCTGGAAAGTGGCGCGCTGGGCGGCGCAGCGCTGGACGTGGCGCAGACGGAACCGCTGCCGGCGGAGAGTCCGTTGTGGAAGGCGCCGAATTTGTTCATCACGCCACACACGAGCGGGGTGAGCGACCGGCTCTGGGATCGCCAGGCGGCGATCCTGATCGAACTGCTGGAGAGATGGTTTGACGGGCGGGAAATGTTCAATCGGGTGGATTTTGCGCGGGGCTACTGACTTGAAAATGGAAATTGGAAAATGGAAAACGGAAATTCGCAGCTCGCACTGAAATGGAAATCTTCCTATTTTCCAATTTCGATTTTCTAATTTCCAGCCTGGCTAGTCGCCGACGCCGCCTTTGGGCGCTCCACCAGCTAACAACTGGAAACCAACAACTGAAAACTGAAAACTGTTTTCAGTCGCCAACGCCGCCTTTGGGCGCCTGATAGCCTTCGCGGGCGTAGACCTGATACTTCTGCTTCTTGCCTTTTTGGTCCACGATGCTCAGAGGGCCGCCGTCGGGCGCGACCAATTCCACCTTGACCTTGTGAAATTTGCCGTCTTTGGCACCGGCAGTGGGTGAGTAGGAGAGGCTGTACTGATGGCGGAGGAATGCGGCGACGTCGCGAAACACATCCGGCATTTCACCCGCGAACTGGGGAAACCAGGAATAGCCTCCGGTCTCCTGCGAAAAAGTTTTCAGCTGATTTTCCGCTTGCAGGTAATTCATGCGCGCCATGTTGCCCATTCCACCGTTCGTGTCGGCGTAATTCTGAAAGGACCGGCCCAGACCAATGCAAAAAATCGTGACGTCACTCTGGCGAAGCTGTTTCATGGTTTGATCGAGGGTGTGTTTGGAGAAGGTGTCCACGCCGCTAGCCAGCACGACGATGGACTTCTTGCCCTTTACATCCTTCAGGCGATCCACGGTTTCAAGGATGGCATCGAACAAGTTCGATTCGCTGAAGCCCGGGAAGTAGAGACGATAGAGACCCTGCATGACTTCATCCTTGTTCTGGGTGAAGTCCACTTCGATACGGGTCTTCATGTCAAAGGTTTCCAGCGCGATCCAGTCTTTCTGTTGCAAACTGGGGAAAAGCGCCGTAGACCAATACTTTCCGACATAGGCAAAATAACCGCCATAGCCGCGGCTGCTGAACTCCAGGAGAAGGACCATGGTAATGGGAGCGTCGGTGGGGGAGAAGTTGGTGATGGTTTGCGGCACGCCGTCATCGAGGATGCGGAAATTTTCTTTCTTGAGACCAGGAATGATGTCGCCGTGCTGCGTGGTGGCCACAACTTCGAGGGTAACGATGGGAACGTCGACGGCAATGGTGACGCCAGCCTGCGGAGGCTGCTGCGCCGTTGTGGGTGTTGCCGGCGGAGCCGGGTTCTGCTGCTGCGGCGGGGAACCGCCCTGGGGGCCGGTGGGGGCCTGGGCAAAGACGGAATTCTCGGCCAGCGGCAAGACCAAACCGGCAGCGAGAACTGCGAGCAAAACTACGGAAAGAATGGCCTTCATCATGTGCCCCTCGATTGCGATCCAAAATTCCAAACTGCCGATGATTCCCGCCCGTGCGGCGACGTGGTTGCCAAGAAGCGGTTGAATTTAAGCAACGCAACGCCAATGCCGAGGTCAAGTGCCCACACCTGCATGTTAGTATGACGCACAGTTAAGACAAAACGTTTACTGCGACGACTGTGTTGCAGGAAGCCACAACAGGAGGACGGATTCGTGAACTGGAATCGCATGGTCTTGATAATGGGGGGAGCGGCGGCGATGGCGATGGCCGCAAGTATTCCGGTTGCCGCGCAGGTTTCGCCAGCGGCGCCACCAGGAATTCCGATGAATCCGTCGCCGATCGGGGATACCTCGGCGATTGCGAAGGAAGCGCATAGCTGGCTGGCGGACCTTATCAAGATCAACACGACGAATCCACCAGGAAACGAGCAGCTCGCAGCGATGTACATTGCAGGAGTCCTGGAGAAAGAGGGAATCAAAGCGGAAATTCTTGATTTGACGCCCGGGCGCAGCGCGCTGGTGGCGCGACTGAAAAGCACGGCGATGGTCGATCCTTCGAAGGCGCTGCTACTGGTGGCACACATGGATGTGGTCGGGGTGGAGAAGCCCAAGTGGACGGTCGATCCGTTCGCGGCGGTGGAAAAGGACGGATACTTGTACGGCCGCGGTGCGATCGACGACAAGGGGATGCTGGCCGCGAATCTGGCGGCGTTCATCGCGCTGAAGCGCACGAACCCGCGCTTGAATCGGGACGTGATCTTCCTGGCGACGGCTGACGAAGAACAGTTTGGGGATGCCAGCGTCAAGATTCTGATCGCGAAATACTGGGACAAGTTTGCGGCCGGGTTCGCGCTGAATGAGGGCGGCCAGGTTTCGCTGAAGAACGGCAAAGTGCAATACGTCGCGGTGCAGGCGAGCGAGAAAGTTCCCGTAAATGTCACGGTGGTAGCGCGCGGGACGTCGGGACATGCATCGATGCCGACGAAGGACAATGCCGTGGTCCATCTGGCTGCGGCGGTGGCGAAAATCGGGAACTACTCCGCGCCGGTACACTTCACGACGATTGTGCGGCGGTATTTTGAGCAGCTCGCGGCCATCGAAGACGATGAAATGGCAAAATGGATGCGCTCCCTGGATGCATCGGACCGCGGCGAGCACGCGCAGAGAGTGATCTCGGACGCTAGTCCATTGTGGAACTCGATGCTGCGGGATTCGATCGCGCCGACGATGCTGACGGCGGGTGTGCGGGCGAACGTCATTCCGGGGGAGGCGCGCGCCAACCTGAACATACGATTGCTGCCGGGAGACACCATCGATGTGCTACTGGCGGAGCTGAAGAAACTGGTGAACGATCCGCAGATCCGATTCGAAATCCAGCCGGATGCGGGATTGGCTGCGCCGCCGTCTTCGCTGGAAAACGATTTCTATGCCACAATCACAAAGGTTGCGGGGAGAGAATTTTCCGGCGCGCCGGTGCTGCCGTTTCAGTCCACGGGGGCCACGGATTCCGCACAGTTGCGGCTGCACAACGTCCAGTCCTACGGTTTTCTGCCGTTCCCGCTGACGGAGGAGGACTTCCGGCGAATGCATGGGGACGATGAGCGGATCCCGCTGGCGTCTTTCACCAAGGGAGTGGAGGTATTGGCGCGGGTCATCGCCGAATTCGTGGTCGCGCGGTAGGGAAGCAAAGAAGCAAATCGAGAAGATTGAAAAAAGGCACTCGTTTTGGGCAGCCTTCCTGTGAACAATACAAGCAAACGGGAATTCTTGCGGCAGAAGAGAGTATGAGTTTTCGTCATTCCAAAATTGTCTGCACGATCGGACCGGCGACCCGTTCGCCGCGGATGATTGACCGCCTGCTGAGCGCGGGGATGGACGTGGCGCGGCTGAATTTTTCGCATGGCACGCACGAGGAACATGCGAAGAACATTTCGATGCTGCGGGCGGCGGCCATTGAGCACGAAAAGCCGATCGCGATTCTTGCCGATCTTCAGGGACCGAAAATCCGGACCGGGCCCCTGGCGGGCGGCGGGCCGGTGCTGCTGCGCAGCGGGCAAAAGTTCGTGATCACGACCGCGAAGATTCTGGGCGATTCGACGCGGGTGAATACAGTTTCCACGCCGCTGCCACATGAAGTGCACCGCGGCGACCGCATCCTGCTCTCGGATGGATTGATCGAGCTGCGCGTGGATAAAGTCAGCGGGCGGGAGGTGATTTGCCAAGTCGTGAACGGCGGGGCGCTCGGCGAGCACAAGGGGATCAACCTGCCGGGAATCAAACTGCGCGTTCCCGCGCTGACGCCAAAAGACCGCGCCGACCTGAAATTCGCCCTGAAACACGGCGCGGATTACATTGCGGTGAGCTTCGTCCGTCGCCCGGAGGACGTGCTGCTGGCGAAACAGCTGATTCGCCGCGCGGGGAGAGACACTCCGGTGATCGCGAAGCTGGAGAAGCCGGAGGC
>DATNLB010000176.1:0-13269 GCA_035603095.1 Candidatus Acidiferrales bacterium | reverse complement strand
GGTTCCGGTCCGCGCCATGGAACCGGCCAACGCCAGTCCCAAACCGTCAAGGATGGACTTCTTGCCCAATTCGATTACTTCCGGCGGAATATCCTCGTATTTTGTCGAGGCGACAAATCTGCCGACGTAATCCGTGAGGCCAGGGGACTTGGGGAAATCATTGCCGGCCACGATTTCCGCACCTTTTGCGGAATTGACGAGCACGGTTGAAGCAATCGCGCCAAGAGATGCTTTGCCAAAGTCACGCCTGAGCATTTTTCACCTTAGACCATTGCACATTTACTTCTGGCTGCATCCATTGCCACCGGGGGAGTTTAGGTCATTCCGAACCACCTGGCCGCCCTTCATGACGAACTTCACGCGCTCGAGCTCCGTAATATCCGCCAGGGGATCGCCACATACCGCGACGAGATCGGCAAACTTGCCGCGCTCGAGGGAGCCGATGTTGTCGTCCCATCCCATCATCTGCGCGTCCACGATGGTTGCGGCACGTATGACTTGCGCGGGAGTCATCCCGAACTTGACCATGTATTGAAATTCTTTTGTTTGTGTACCGTGGGGAAAGGGGCCTACGCCCGTCCCGAAGGCAATTTTCACGCCCGCGGCAACGGCGCGGCGGAAGTTTGGTTCCGATACTTCGGCTACGGTATGCCCACCGTACTTTTTGGCGTCGTGCTCGCGGTCCAATTGGTAGTGGTAGAGAGTTGGAACAAGGTAGATTCCTTTGGCCTTGAATTGCTGGATGTCGCTATCGGAGAGTTCCACGCCGTGCTCGATCGTGTCCACGCCCGCGGCGAGGCAGTTGCGCAGTCCTTTTCCTCCGAAGGCATGACAAGAAACCTTATGACCTTTATCGTGTGCCTCTTCGACGAACGCCTGGACTTCTTCGAGCGTGAATGTGGGCGGAATAACCATTTTGCCGTCCGGCGCAAAGGTAAAATCATACGCGGCGTAAAATTTAATCCAGTTCGTGCCATTCATAAGCTGTTCGCGGACTGCTTTGCGCGCTTCCCACGGCGAATCAACCGTCTCCAGCATGGAGGGCAAGGGTATATCTCGTGAGTAGCCCTTGGGGCGAAATCCTCCCGTGGTTTGGAATCCGCGGCCGGAAACCTGCATGCGGGGGCCTTGAACCAGACCGTTGTTGATGGCGTTTCGCAGATCCACGTCCCCGTACATGCCCCCGAGTGTCTTCAGGTCGCGGAGCGTGGTGAATCCGACGTAAAGATCGCGCTGGGCATTCACGAGCGCTTCCAGAGTACGGTACTGCAAAGGTTCTCTTAACATCTGCTCGTCCAGGTCCGGGCCGCTGGTGAAAACGTGCGTGTGTCCATCGATTAGCCCCGGCAATACGGTTGCGTTCGTCAGGTCGAGTACGTCTGTACCCGGCGGGATGCGCACGTCATTCACCGAACCTACCTGCACGATTCGCGCCCCTTCGATGAGTATGACCTGTTGTTTCTTGAGATCATCCGATTTCCCGTCGAAGAGGCGTCCGGCGCGGATCGCCACTCTCTCATTTGTTCGCGCCTGTGGCGGGGGAAGCGGAGGAGGAGGCGGCGTCTGGGGCTCCTGCGCTGGCAAAATACAAGGACATAAAGATAGAGCGAGAAAAAGCATCGCACCGCTACGAAGTGATCTTCCGCGCAGTCCATTTGCTAGTTGAATCATCGCCCCTCCGACGTTTTAATTTCTTGATAGGCAGGAGCCGTCCTCAGCAGCATGGCGAGTGCGGCCGCCACTAAAGTAATCAAGCCCAGATACGTAAACCCTGCCAGAAAATTTCCTGTTTTCTTATTGAGATATCCGACGATGAGCGGCGCAAAGTAAGCGCCCAGGTTGCCGATGGCGTTCACGAATCCCATTACCGAGCCGACGATTTTTGCCGGCAAGGTTTCGGTCGGTATGGCCCAGAAAGCACCCATTGGCCCGTAAGCGCCCACGCCGCTCAGGGAGATGAACGCAAAGGCAACTAAAAGCGAGTAAGGAATCGTGGCCACGGCGAGGAGAATGCAACATCCCCCGAACAGCATGGCTGCAGCGGCGTGGCGCCGGCGTTCGCGCACTTTGTCGGAATGGCGGGCGACGATTAACAGTGATACAGCTCCGGCGATAAAGGGCAACGTGTACAAAAGTCCTGTGGAGAGACCGCTCAGTTTCCGGAACTTCTCCATCGCGCTGGGAAGCCAAAACAGCAAACCCATCTGCCCGCTCACGAAGCAGAAATAGACGGCGGCCAGAAGAAAAACTTGCGGACGCAAGAGTGCGCGCAAATAGGGGATTTTCTCGAAACCTTCCAATTCGGCAGATTCTCGCCGGAGAGTGTCTTCCAGAGAATCACGCTCACTCTCGGGAAGCCAGGATGCCTCCCGCGGATGGTCCTGGACGAACGCGAGCCAGATTGCCAGCCATAGGAACGGGAGCGAGCCCTCGGCGACCAGCATCACGCGCCAACTCCAATGGTCCAAAATCCATCCCGAGAAAGGCGAGGAGAGGATTACGGCTCCCGGCAAACAGAGCAGCCAAATAGCGTTGGCGCGCGCGCGTTCCGAGCGGGAGAACCAGTGCGACAATAAAATCAAGGTGGCCGGAAAAACGCCGCTTTCAGCCACTCCAAGGAGCAACCGGAGGAGCAGCAATTCGTGATACGTGCGGGCGAGACCGCAGCCAACCGCAAAGGTTGCCCAGGCGACCAACAGAACGCTGATAAATTTCTTCGGGCTCCAGTGTTTGGCCAGATGCCCGCCGGGAATTTGCAACGCCAGGTAACCCCAAAAGAAAATGCCCGCGACCGTTCCTGCTTGTTGCGGATCCAAATGCAGGTCCCGGCTCATCTTCGGCAAGGCGAGGGATATGTTTGTGCGATCGATAAACGCGATCGTGTACATGATGAGAGCGACGGGAATGATGCGGATCCAGCGCTGCGAAATCCGGGATGGAGTTATTCCCGTCCCGGAATCGCGTTCTTGCGCTGTTTTTATCATGATGAAGAATTCCCTTGCGTCTGTTTCGTCTTTCAACATTTGCTGGCGGGCGCCAAATGCGCCCAGCCCGCATTTGGTATCCAGGTGTTGCTTATGGCTGTATCTCGTACACCCGTACTTCGGCGTCTTTATTCTCGTGATGGGGGACTGCGAGATAGTAGCGGTTCAGCTCAGGAACCAGGATGCCTGTCTTAGCGCGAAAGCTGCCGGGAATTCTCGCCAGCAGCGCGTAATGGTCGGGATCCTTTTGTTCGAAAACATCTAGTGATTGATCTCCCGCCAAGTAAATGCGTTTATGCTGGGCGTCGTAACTCATATCGTCAACCAGGCCCACAGCCGGCAAACTGGCGATGACCTTGCCGCTGTCCGAGTCCAGCACAATCAACTTCCCCGGCGCGCGGGTCACCGTAAACAGGCGGTGGTTGGCTTCGTCCAAAGCCATCGCCACGTTCTGCTTGTTGCCCGCCGGGAGTGGCCAGGTTGCCGTGAGTGTGGATTTGGACCGATCGAGAACCCCGACGGCGTTTTGGCCCGTAATGTTGCAAAACATGCGTGGCCCGGACTTTTCGAGCACGATCGCTTCAACGTGGTTTGAATTGATTTTGATATCGCGTAATTTCTTTGAGTCATTCGTATCGATGACGCTGATCAGCGAATAGGGGGTATGCGCTTCCCTGCCGCCGGTGACGACATACATGTAATTCGTGGCGGGATCGTAGGCGATGGAATCCGCGTCGATGGCCACTTTGATTTCGCCGGTCATCTGATAGCTATCACTGTCATAGACTTTGACCGCGGAAGCGTCGCCGTCCACAATGAAGAGCTTCTTCAAATCCCTGCGATAAAGAATCGCGTGCGGCGCCTTGAGATCCTCGATGGTGTGAATGAGCTTGTTTGTATTGGTGTCCAGAACCTGGACCTTTCCATTTTCCTCCGCGGTAAGGAAGAGGCGGTGTCCATCGACATCGGGCGCGAAATGGTCAAAATCGCCGTCTTTAAGTCCAGGCAGCGGGATCGTCTCCACGAGCTTTAAAGGTGCCTTCTGTTGAGCCTGAAGACTGAATGCCAGCCCGACAAATAGCGCGAGAAAGACAAATCGCATTTTCTTCATACATTCCTCCGTATATGGATACGGCTATCAACCGGTCTAGTAAGATCCTTTAGTACCTTGTAGACCGCCAATCATCGGCCAGACGGCGCGCATTAGAATAGAGCCTTTGCACATAAATGCTTCATAAATACTGACCCGATGAGCGTGTAACATGATGAGCGCATCTGCGCCATCTTCAATGCCTAATCTCTCTCGCGAGACGAAGATAAGGATGGGAAGATGCCCAAACTTTAGTTGAAAAATGCGGCTCTCGACCCGGCGGATGCTACGCCACGATATTCGTCCAGTCAACGGCCCATCGTTGTGTTGAGCGGGCGCGCACCAGCCGCAAGGGATTTAAGGCGCTTGTTTTCAAGCAATTTTCGTCATCCGCCGCTCTTCAGCTAAATAGAAATTAATCTTCTTTTAAGTTCGCATGGCGATGAATGGTTTATCCTCGGTCGCGCTGGCATGCGGCTGTGGCCGAAGCGCATGTTGTAATTTTGGTAAGGAAAGTAGAGATTCAGCGTTCAGGGAGAGAAAATGAAGAAACTGTTTCTGATCCTCATCGTGGCTTTCGCCCTATTCGGAGTCAAGGCGCAGTGCCAGGAAACTGGGCCGCTCAAACTTGTCCAGGCCCTCAAGCTGGCTCCGGAAGTCAAAGGGAATTTCGATCATTTTGCGATCGACTTGAAAGGCGGCCGACTGTTCGCCACGCCGGAGGATTACAAGGCGGTAGTGGTATTTGACTTGAAAACCGGCAAGCTGATCCACACGATTATCGGAATTGAGAGACCGCACGCGGTGCTTTATCGCGAAGACCTGAGCCGCCTCTATGTAACGGATGGTGAAGCGGGAGACGTGAAGATTTTCGATAGTACCGCCTATCGTCTTCTCTCGAGCGTGAAACTCCTGGAGGACGCGGATTCGATTGGGTATGATCCGGCGACAAAATACCTGTACATCGACAACGGCGGGGGCGATGTCCATCAGACATACTCGATGGTCAGCGTCGTCGATACAACCGCTGGGAAGAAGCTAATGGATATCAAGATTGACGGGGACACCCTCGAAGCGATGGCGCTCGAAAAGGGAAGCTCGAGAATGTATGTGAACAATAAGGCCAAGAGCCAGGTCGATGTGATTGATCGGGAGAAACGCGAACTGATTGCCAGTTGGCCGGTCACGAAGGGTAAGGTGAACGTCGCCATGGCCCTGGATGAAGCGAACCATCGCCTGTTTATCGCTTGCCGCGGCGGGCAGATCATCGTGATGGATACGCAAACGGGAAAGGAAATTGCCGTCTTGCCGATCACTAAAGGCGTCGATGATCTGGCGTATGACCCCGGCAGCAGACGGATTTATGCCGCGTGTGATGGCGACACGGATGTCTACGAGCAGTCGGACCCGGACAACTACAAACTCCTTGCAAAGGTACCTACAGGACCGCTCGGGAGGACCGCGCTCTTGGTGCCGGATCTGAAGCGGTATTTCGTGGCAGTGCCGCAGCACGGAACCACGAACGCCGAGGTCCTGGTTTTCGAGGTCCGCTGAGGAGGGCGTCTGCGGGAAGCAACTCCGCCCGCCTTTATGCGACTATATTAAACAGAGCCTATGAGGATCCTATTAGTCGAAGACGAACGGAAGGTCGGCAACTTCATCGCGCGTGCCTTGCGTGAGAATTCCTATGCGGTGGATGTGGCCGAAACGGGTGAGAAGGCCCTCGCACTAGGCACGGACGTCACTTACGATGCCATTCTTCTCGATGTCCGATTGCCCGGCCTTAGCGGGGTCGAGGTCTGCCGCGAGTTGCGCCAACGAGGAATAGAGGCTCCGGTCCTGATGCTCACAGCTCGAGGCTTGATCGAGCAAAGGGTGGAGGGCTTGGACGCCGGTGCGGATGACTATCTCACCAAGCCCTTTGTCCTGGCAGAACTCCTGGCGCGTGTGCGGGCCCTTGTGCGACGGGGCTTCCACAGCGGAAACGCAAGACTCTGCTATGCAGACCTCCTGCTGGACCGTCATCGGCGCCGGGCGACTCGTGGCCAGGATGTAATCCCTCTGACAGCCAAGGAATTTGCACTCCTGGAGCTTTTCCTGCTTCACGCCCCCGAACTTGTGACGCGCAGTGAAATCGTCGAGCACGTTTGGGACTGCCATTTTGATAGCGAGACAAACCTCGTGGAGGTGTACGTCAACCGCCTGCGTCAAAAAATTGACCAAAATCGATCAGCGAAATTGATCCACACGGTTCGCGGGGTGGGGTACCGTTTGGGAGCGCCGACGTGATGAAAGCGCACACGCTTCGCTTCCGGATGATGGTGTTGTTCTGCAGCGTGGTTGGAGTACTGCTTGCCGGCTCCTACCTGGCATTCTGGGGCCTCCTGGCGCACGAAGTTTCCGCTCAAATCAACCGCCAGCTCCTGGAGACGGCTCGTCCTCTCATTGCCGACATCATTACTGAACCCAACGCGCAGGATGTAAGCCGGTTGGACCTCCCGGGCGAGTTTTTTGAACTCTTGGATTCGGCGGGCCGCGTGCTCCAGCGCTCAAGAAATACCACGGCTCCCATCGATTTGAAAGGAATCAGCCCCGCGGTTTCACAGCCCACCTTCGGGCTTGCAGCCATGGGCAATTCCGAATCCGTGCACATAGCGCTCATCCCTTTCCAGCAAGGAAACCAGCAGCGCGTTTTGGCGGTAGCAATCCCTACTTTTGGGACTAATCGAGTGCTCGATAGCTTTGGAAGGATCGCCCTTCTTCTTTTTCCGGTGAGTCTCTTGCTCACCGCAGGGATTTCGGCCCTTTATGTAGGGAAGAGCCTGGCACCCATCACGGCACTCACCCAGCACGCGGCCCTGATGGCCAAGAGGGTCACGAATCGGGATGGATTCTGGACACCGTTGCCCGTATCGTCGCCGCATGACGAACTGGGCCGTTTGGCGGAAACGTTTAATCATCTCCTGAAGGGCGTCGATTCGGCCGTGCGGCAATTGCGCCAATTTGTGACCGATGCCTCCCACGAGCTGCGAACGCCACTCGCGGTTCTCCACGGCGAGACGGAGCTACAGCTTTCCAAGCCCCGCAGCGCCGAGGAATATCGAAAGACCCTGTGCGTGCTTGACGACGAGTTCAAGAAACTGACCAGGATCGTGGAAGGGTTGTTTACCCTTTCGATGGCTGATGCCGGGCAGCTTCATTTGGCGTGCGAGCCGCTGTACATTAACGAGGTTTTGGAAGAGGCTTGCGCTTTGGTGGCTTCGCGGGCGCGCACGAAGAATATTTCCATCGTACGGGATCTTGGGGAGGAGATCGCTCACTTTGGGGACGAAGCCTTCCTCCACCAACTGTTCCTGATCTTTCTCGACAATGCGATCAAGTATTCTCCCAATGATACGCAAGTTCGGGTTTCTTTAGAGAAACACCATGGTGCGATTCGAGTGCGCTTCGAAGATCAGGGCATGGGCATTTCGAGCCAGCACTTGCCGTTCATATTTGAACGGTTCTACCGAGCCGCGCCCTCCGGTAGCGGCGAAGCCCAGAGCGGTGGGTTGGGTCTGGCCATCGCTCAGGCCGTTGCGCGCGCCCAGGGCGGCTCTATTGAGTGTGAGAGCACGCTGGATATTGGTTCAAAGTTTACGTTAGTGCTGCCAGTCACTTCCTCCGCAGACGGTGTGTCTGACGGGACACCTAAACAAAAATTAATCCTGAGTTAAGGTATCCTTCCGGCTTCTGCACTACGCTCCGCTCAAGCGTGGAGGTGTTCCAGTGTCCTCTCGAAGAATTCCTACAATGTATTCGTTTGGCCGCAGTACAACAATATTTTTGATCATTGCAATTCTGGCTTCAGTTCCGATCGGCGCGCAGGTGGCCGGAGGAACTCTCTCCGGCACGATCACGGATCCATCCGAGAAACTTGTGCCTCAGGCCCAGGTTTCGATCACCAATGTGGCGACGGGGATTACTACGACGGTTACGACAAACTCAGACGGATTCTTCATTGCGCCCAACCTGCTGCCCGGAGAATACCAAGTCACGGTCTCCGCCAAGGGATTCAGCACGGAGACAAGAAAGGGAATCTCGCTCTCGGTCGGATCGCAGCAAGTGTTTAACGTCACTCTGCAAGTCGGAGCGGCTGAGAAAACAGTGGTCGAAGTGACCACAGAGGCCCCAGCAGTGCAGCTCGCCAGCTCGGACATCAGCGCGGTTGTCACCGCGAACACCGTACGCGAGCTGCCTCTCAATGGCCGCAGTTGGACGGATCTGGCCGCGCTGCAGCCCGGTGTTGATACGATTCAGACGCAACCCAGCTTTGCGACGGGTTCCGATCGCGGAAATCGCGGTTTCGGACAGCAGTTGACTATCTCCGGCGCGCGTCCGCAGCAGAACAATTATCGTTTGGACGGGGTTAGCCTCAACGACTACGCCAATGGGGCTCCTGGGAGCGTGCTGGGAGGGAATTTAGGAGTCGACGCTATTCAGGAGTTCTCCGTGCTCACGAGCAACTATTCGGCGGAGTATGGCAAAACATCCGGAGGAGTCGTCAACGCCGTTACGCGCTCGGGAACCAATACTCTTCACGGAAGCGTGTACGAGTTCCTCCGGAACAGTGCGCTCGACGCGCGGAATTTCTTTGAGGACCCCGCCGCTCCGAAGGCGTCCTTCAAGCGGAACCAGTTTGGCGGCGCCATCGGAGGGCCGATCATCAAGAATCGTACGTTCTTTTTTGCCGACTACGAAGGCATCCGGCAATCGAAGGGCATTGCCAACCTGGATTTTGTGCCTTCCCCGAACGCCCGCAACGGTAACATCCACGATACGACCACCGGCAATCCCGTCACCGTGAAGGTAGATCCGGCCATCCAGAACTATTTGGCACTCTATCCCGTACCGGCCCCCTGCGGTTCTAATAACGCCAGCGACGTCTGCCCTTTTGTCTTCAATGGGCAGCAGATCGTGAACGAAAACTTTGTCACGACACGCATCGATCACAAGTTCTCCGAAAAGGATAGCTTGTTCGGCACCTACCTGTACGACAAGACCCCCTACAGCTCCCCTGATCCGTTTGGGAACGTTGGACTCAATACCCTGTCTTCGAGACAAATCGTCGCCGCCGAAGAAACGCACAGTTTCACGCCGACGTTCGTCAATGCCGTGCGCTTCGGCTATAACCACGAGAACGTCAACAACGATTCGAGCGTGAGCGCGCTCAATAAGGCGGCGGCGGACACTTCCCTAGCTGCTTTCGCCGGCAGGAATGCGGCGGTGGTGAACGTCACTGGGGTGCTGAGTTCCATGACGGGAGGAGTCGGTGGTCTCCCAACCTACTTATATCGTTGGAATTCCTTCCAGGGTTATGACGATGCCTTCTTCACTAGCGGCAAGCACAGCCTCAAATTCGGCGCGGCTTTTGAGCGCATGCTGCTTCAGGTGACCGCTCTCACGGATGCAAACGGAATCTGGTTTTTCAGCTCTTTGTCGGATTTCCTAACGAACAACCCTGCCAAGTTCCAGGGTGGCGTGGCCAGCTCCCTGACGCCCCGCGATCTCCGTCAATCGCTCTTTGGCGCCTACGTGCAGGACGATTGGCGCTGGAAACCCAACCTCACGCTAAACCTTGGCTTACGCTACGAAATGTCGACCGTGCCGACGGAAATTCATGGCAAGATCGCAAACCTGCGCAATCTTTCTGACCCGCTGCCCGTCTGCGGCACCGTCGTCACAGGCGGCTGCTCTGGTACGGGTTCTTTCTTCTCGAACCCGACTCTCAAGAACTTTGAGCCGCGCCTGGGATTTGCTTGGGATCCTCTCCGCACTGGAAAAATGGCCGTCCGGGGCGGCGCCGGGCTGTTCGACGTTCTTCCGCTTCCGTATCAGTTCATCCTTCTGACCACGCAATCTGCACCGTTCTTTCAATACACGTCGCTCAAAGTTGGCGATCCTAGCCTAGCGGTGCCACTTACCTTTCCGCTCGTCGCCCAGGCTGACATCACCAACAACAAGTTGCGTTCCACCTATGTGGAATCCAATCCTAAGCGCAATTACGTTGCGCAGTGGAACCTCAACCTCCAGTACCAGCTGACCCAGAGCCTTGCGGGGATGGTCGCTTACGTGGGGTCGCGCGGTGTGCACCAACCATTCCGTGTGGATGAAGCCGATTTAGTCATCCCACAAAATACTCGCTCGGGGTATGTGTGGCCGCAAGTGGATGCCCTCGGAAACGTATTTACATCGCAATGTAATCAACTAGATCGCAACGGTTCCGACCCTCAGCAATGCGCCCCACCCAATCCAATCAACCCAGCTTTTGGCTCGGTGCGCGGAATGTTCTATCAAGGTCGCTCTTACTTTAATGCCCTCGAATTGCAGTTAGTCAAGCGCATGAGCCACGGGTTTCAGGTGCAAGGCACCTACACCTGGGGCAAAAGCATTGATACCAGCTCCGCGACGCTCGCGGGCGATGCCTTCGGGAATTCGATCTCCAGTCTGAACTATTTTGATATGAAATTGACTCGCGGCCTCTCTGACTTCAACGTCGGGCGCACTCTTGTCCTGAACGGCACCTGGGAAGTCCCTTCGTCCAAGTCGTGGACCGGCCCTGCCAAGTGGATCTCCAATGGCTGGGAACTTGGCCTCATCTTCACAGTGAGCGATGGCGTACCTTTCACCCCGACATGGGGGACGGGTAGTGACCCCGCGAATACGCTCAGCAGCGACGATTTTGCCTACCCGAACCGGCTTGGCGGAGCCGGCTGCAACAATCTGACGAATCCGGGCCATCCCGAGAACTACATCAAGACGCAGTGCTTCGCTATTCCCACCGCACCCAGCATGACGTTTTGGAACCAGAACTGCGATCCAGCGCCGCCGAACTCCCAACCGTCCGATCCAAATGCTCCCACGTTCCTGGCGCCATTCCCACAGTGCTTCAATCTTCGCGGCAATGCGGGCCGCAATATTATGAACGGTCCAGGCATCACCAGCCTGGATTTCTCGGTCTTCAAGAACAACCGCATCAAGCGAATCTCGGAGAGCTTCAACGTACAGTTCCGCGTGGAGATGTTTAATATTCTCAATCACCCCAACTTTGCTCCGCCAGGCCCTGGGGACGGCAATACCGACATCTTCGCTGCTGATGGCAGCTCACTGGCCCCCAGCAACGGCGGAACGGCAGGTGCTTTGCAAAGGACGACGATTCCGGAGCGGCAAATCCAGTTCGCAATCAAGATCGTCTTCTAGTTTCGGATGCGGGGTGAAATAAACAAAAAATTCTCACGGGCAGCCAACTGGCCCCGGACAGCTGCTCGTGCCATCAGTTTCCGCTGCACATGAGTCCATCAATTTTTCGCGCCGCAAGATAAAGAAAAGTTAATTTTAAATTAATGGCGTCAACGAAGTAGGATTGCTCGCTCGTGGTATCGCTCCGGAAACTACGAAGCGCGGCCGCAGTGAGGAACCCGATCTGATGAAGTCTTCTTACATCAAGTCGCTGTACCTGGCACCCATCGTGTTTTTTGTAGTTGCACTGGCGATGGCGCGTCCTCAAGCGCAGAAAAAGGAGTCAGGCGCCGAGCACGATGCTTATCCTGCGCCCCGTTGGCCTTCTTATTTGAAAAAACCAACATCTGTCGAAGAGATCATGCCTCACGCGCGCGACCTGGTGCGTAACAAGGCCGGATTCGGAGGAAATTCTCCCGGCCTGGGCCTTGGTCTGTTGCAGCCCGGCGAAGAAGTCATGATCGTGCCCGATACGACAGCAGAAGATTTTGTGGTGCAAGCTCTTCTGAAGGCCCTCGCAGAGCGAGGCGTGCAGGCGGACATCGTGCCAAATTACAAACTGGTTGGCGTTTCGAAAGAGGATGCCGAGCAGATTAGATTGAAAACGGAAATCCGCAGCGCCGAAGAAGGCTTCATGGAGGCGAAGTATTATTGGATCGAGCGCGTCTTTGCCCATCCTGAGATACCAAAGGAGTGGCTGAAGCAGAAAAATCCTGATCTTTACAATGCAATTTATCCCAAGCGCGACGAGATGACGCCGGAATTGATGGCCGAGTGGAAGAAGCTCACGAATGAGAGCGTGGGGGCGGCCATCCGCGACTATCTTCAGCAACACCCGAAAATCAAAGGCGTCTACTGGGGTCATCCCGGGGGGGCCTTCTACGCCCGCACCATGTCTCCCCTGGAAGGCAAGTATCTAGGACGCTGTTCGTTTACCAACAGCTGGGAGGTCGTGAGCCAGGTTTCCTCTTTTCCGGCTGATTTGTGGCAGTTGATTGAGAAGAAGGCCATCGCGATGGTGACTCCCGATGTCGACAAGGTTGAGGTCACCGATCCGGAAGGTACCCACGTAGCATGGGACGTCACCGAAGAAATGGCCAAGAGATGGGTGCGCGGAATCTACTGGCGGGGCCATTTGCTGATGTATCCCGATTCCGCCACTGGGCAATACGGCCAGGACTTCGACAACTACCCGAAAAACTATCCCGAATGGATCGACCGTTCGCCAAACGCCAAGGCCAATGGAGTGATTGCCGGCACGAACGGTTCCGGCGGCTTTTGGCCGCGCATGGAGATTCATCTGAAAGACGGCAAAATCACGGACGTAAAAGGCGGAGGCCGCTACGGCGATGTCATCCGGGAGTTTCAACATTATCCGCACATCAACGACACCACCTACCCTCATTACGACAACCCCGGCTACTGGAATCTTTGGGAAGTCGCGCTGGGCACCAACCCGAAGTATTTTCGCAATCCCACCGACTTTTACGGTGGGGGCACGGCGGGGGTTTATTGCCTGACCTACGAACGCTACCGGAGTGGCGCGTTTCATTGGGGTCTTGGAAATGAACTCGGCCACGATCCCGGTTCGCTAGGCACACCAAAGAAGTGGAAGGAGTTTGCGGAGAAGCAAAACCTTCCTGACGGTCACGACTTTCACATCCAGAATTATTTCATCACCTACAAAGTGCATTTGCGGAGTTCCGGCAAATGGGTGATCATCGTTGACCGCGGACACATGACTTCTTTGGACGACCCGGATGTGCGCGCACTGGCTGCAAAGTATGGCGATCCCGGCAAATTGCTGGCCGAAGATTGGATACCGGACATTCCGGGAATCAACGTGCCCGGCAGTTATGAGGAATACGCCCGCGATCCCTGGAAATACGCCAACGCTCGAATGCAGAAGATCCTTGC
>DATNLB010000272.1:0-4529 GCA_035603095.1 Candidatus Acidiferrales bacterium | reverse complement strand
TCGACGCCCTACGCTACGAATGATTCCCTCCAACCACTGTTGGTCGTAGTCAGCCAAAGCGAACCCGCCACTAAGGTGAGCCTATTCCGCCTTCAATGTCTCAAACGGATCCAGCGTCGCTGCCCGAAGTGCCGGCATAAGTGCCGCCAAGATCGCGACAATCACTAACGCTGCTGCCACACTGACAAGTGTCAGCGGATCGTATGCCGAAACGCCATGCAGCATCGCCCGCACAAATCGTGTCGCGAAGAACAACCCAGCGCCTCCCAACAGCAGTCCCCACATCAGCAATCTCAAAGCGTCCTTCAAAATCATCCACAATACGCTCCCGGGTGTCGCTCCCATTGCCATGCGCAAACCAATCTCGCTACGCCTTTGCGTGACGCTCGCCGAAAGCAGTCCATACAATCCCAGCGCGCTCAGCAGCAACACGAGCAGCCCAAAGAAGTTCGCCAGCAACGTGATCAACTCCTGACTCCCCAGCGCCGCATCCATTTGTTCCCGCAGCGTAACGAAGATCACCAGCGGAATCGTCGGCGCAATCTCCGAGATTGCTCTGCGAAACGCCGCTACGGCCTGCGCCTTTGTCCTTGTGTTCATCAAGAACACGAGGTTCCCCAACTGGTCGATCCTCTCCTGCGATAACGGCAAATAAATCGTCCTGGGCGGCCCTTGCCGCAAATCGTAAAACTTTGCGTCCTCCGCCAGCCCCACCACCTGGCACGCCACCGTTTGGTGAAAATCATTATCTGGCCGATTCCGCACGTATCTCCCGAGCGCCTGCTCGTGTGGAAAAAAGAACTCTGCGGCGGATTGGTTCAAGATGCACACCTTCAGCTGCCGCTCATTCTTGTCAAACTCCCGGCCTGCCACAATCCGCGTCTTCATCGTGCGAAAATATCCTGGTCCCACATCGTTGTACGCCATCTGCGTATCTTCCGGAGGGTTCGCGCCTTCCGACACCGCCTGAAAATCCGCGGTCAGTTTCATTCCCGTCATCGGTGTTTGCGATGTCGCCGCCGCCGCATCCATCCCCGGCATTTCCATCAGCCGGTCCACCATTCGCTGATACAGATTCAGCCTCGCTTCGCCCTTCAGCCCCAGCACGTGCAATGGCGAAGTCTGAATCGTCACATGGTCCAAGTCGAATCCGGTTTGCTCGTTGCGCAGCTTGATCACGCTTTCCGACAGCAGCGAAGCCAAGACCACCAGCACCAGCGACACCGCCACTTGGACCGGCACTAGCATGCGTCCCGCGATTTGCCGTCGGCCGCCCCCGGCCGTTCGGGTCTTCAGTAGCGTTCCTGGATCGCTGCGCGCCGCACGCCACGCCGGCAAGATACCGAACAGCAGCGTGGTCGCCACCGCAAACAGCGCCGTAACAAAAAAAACCATTCTGTCCGGACGCACTGAGACCGACTCCATCATCATCGGGTCGCGAAAAAATCCCAGCAGAAACCCGCTTCCGTACCACGCTCCCAGCGCCCCCAACGCGCTTCCCGCGATCGCAATCACGAAGCTTTCCGTCAAAGACTGCCGCACCAGCCGTTGCGACGACGCCCCCAGCGCCGTCCTCACCGCAAATTCCTGTTGCCGCGCCACCACTCGCGACACCATCAACCCCCCGATATTCACGCAACACACGAGTAACACCACCGCCACTAGCCCCTGCATCAGGTACAGCGGTTTCTCGTATGTATGCGTTACGTAGCTCGGTAGCCCATTTCGCGCCGAGCTCACCAGAAAATATGCCTTCTCGAAGAAGGGATCGTGGCGGAAGCGGTCTGGAATAAACTGCCCAAACAAGCCTTGCTGTAATCGTGCTACTTCCGCGTTTGCGTGCCTCAGCGACACTCCCGGCTTCAGCCGCCCGATTACTGCAACCCCATACAAGTTATCCTGCGCCTCGAACACATCTCTCTTCGCAAGCACCGCCACAAATTGCAGCGGCATGTACATCTTCACTTCTTCGCCAGGCCATACCCCGCGAAAATCCGGTGGCGTAACCCCCACCACATTTAACGGCACGTCGGAAATCGTGATCTGCTTCCCGACAATATCTTCCGCACTCCCGTAGAAATCCTTCCAGAACCCGTAGCTCAACACCACCGGCCAGCCTCCACTCGGCCCTCCCTTCACGTCGTCATAAGGGGCGATCAATCGTCCGCGGTATGGCCGCAGCCCCAGCAATCCAAATGCGTTTCCACTCACCAGACCTGCCACGTATGACCGGATCGCCCCCTCGCGATCCTTCATCTGCACCATATCTTCGCTCCACCCCGATAGCTCCCGGAACGACGTCTGCTCCTTCTCAAACACCCTCAGCATCGGATACGTCATGTATACGCCTTCTTGTTCCAACTCCGCCCGGCTCGCGACTCCCACTTTCACGAGTTGCCCCGGGTTTGCGGCTGGCAAACTTCGCAGCACGAGCCCATACAGCAGCGTGAAGATCGCTGTGTTCGCGCCGATTCCCAGCGCCAGTGTCAGCACCGCCACCAGCGTTAACACCGGATTCTTTCGCAGCATCCGCAATCCAAATCGCAAATCCCCCATGCTGTCCTCCAGCCCGCGCCATCCCCACGCTTCCCGCGCATTCTCTTTCATCAGCACTATAACCCCAAATTCCCGGCTGTCGCCTCGTCCCTCGAAATGCCCGTCGCAGCCAGTTCCACTCTAAGGTTCTTTAGACGCAACCTACAAAAAACTGGAGGCGGGGATCCTTCAACATGCACGTACCGACACATCCCTAGCGGAATGGAATAGCCGACGGGCATTCCTGGCGTTTGATAGCTGAATGGCGCGCACTGCCGCTCTTCCGTATAAGATAGGTGGCGGTGAAATTTCAAGGATAACCATGGAGACTGCCTACGTCTGCGACGCCATTCGCACCCCCTTCGGCCGATATGGTGGAACACTTGCCTCGATTCGCACGGATGATCTCGCCGCGATCCCCCTGAGGGCCCTCGTCGAGCGTAACGCAGGCGTCGATTGGAACGCCGTGGACGATGTCGTCTTCGGATGCGCCAATCAGGCGGGCGAAGACAACCGCAACGTTGCCCGGATGGCCCTCTTGCTGGCGGGTTTGCCGAAGGAAGGGCCCGGCACAACGGTCAATCGCCTCTGCGGCTCCAGCATGGACGCCGTCGCGACCGCGGCACGCGCCATCAAGTCCGGCGAAGCGGATCTCGTGATTGCCGGTGGTGTCGAAAGCATGTCGCGCGCGCCCTTCGTCGTCGCCAAAGCTGACAGCGCGTATTCGCGCTCGATGAAAATGGAAGACACTACGCTCGGCTGGCGATTCATCAATCCCTGCATGAAAGCAAAGTATGGAGTGGACTCCATGCCGGAAACCGGCGAAAACGTCGCCGAAGAATTTCGCATCGCGCGCCGGGATCAGGATATGTTCGCGCTGAGGAGCCAGCAACGCGCGGCCGAGGCCATTCGCAGCGGGGAGTTGAAACAGGAAATCGTTGCTGTGTCCGTGCCGCAAAAGAATGGCGAGCCTCTGCTTTTCTCGCAAGATGAACATCCCCGGCCGGACACAACGCTCGAAGCGCTTTCTAAATTGAAACCGGTAGTGAAACCAAACGGCACGATCACTGCTGGCAATGCGTCGGGAATCAACGACGGAGCCTGCGCATTATTGCTGGCCTCTGAAGCAGCCTTGAAACGGCATGGATTGACGCCAAGAGCCCGCGTCGTTGCTGCGGCTGCGGCTGGCGTCGCTCCCCGAATCATGGGCATGGGTCCAGTTCCCGCGACACGAAAAGTTCTGGCCAAAGCAGGCTTGTCGCTCGGGCAAATGGACATCGTGGAATTGAATGAAGCGTTCGCGTCACAGGCGCTGGCTGTGCTGCGCGAATTGGGAATTTCAGACGACGCAGCGCACGTGAACCCGAACGGCGGTGCGATTGCCCTCGGCCACCCCCTGGGTGCCAGCGGCGCGCGGCTTGTAACCACCGCGCTCTATCAGCTCTCGCGGACCAAAGGCAGATGTGCGCTCTGCACCATGTGCATCGGTGTGGGCCAAGGAATTGCCCTGATTCTCGAACGCGTCTAGCATGGCCTGCGCTTCAAGAAGGATCCATTTTCCTCAAGGCGCGGATTCGTCGTCTTCCAAGCTGTCACCGCGAGCCGGGGCAAAATTCCTGCGGGAGAAGAATAAACTCGATGCCCATAGTTAAGTCCGGAGAAGCCCGAATTCATTACACGCTGGAAGGTCAGGGTGGAACACACGCGCTGGTGTTCTCGAATTCGCTCGGCGCGAATTATTCCATGTGGGATCCGCAAGCACACGAATTTCGCAAGAAGCTCCGCGTCTTACGCTATGACACGAGGGGGCACGGCCAGTCCGCGCCTACTCCCGGCCCCTACTCGATCGAGCAGCTCGCGAAAGATGTAATCGCATTGCTGGATGCATTGGACCTCGGCCGCGTGCATTTTTGCGGCCTCTCCATGGGCGGAATGATCGGCATGTGGCTGGCGCTCAACGCGCCCGAGCGCTTGCACAAGCTGGTGCTCAGCAA
>DATNLB010000727.1:0-20706 GCA_035603095.1 Candidatus Acidiferrales bacterium | reverse complement strand
GGGAGTAATCGACGAGGCGGGAAGTTTTGCCGGCGAGTTCGGCGTCGAATTCGCGGGCAAACGCCTCTCCGGGATTCGCATTGGCAGCGGCGCCTTTTTCATACGCGACGGCAGAGCGGTCGGCCCACTCCGGCAATTCCTCAAGCGGCTCCGTACCAAAGCGATCGAAGAACTGGGCGTCGATTTCTTTGACATGCGCGACCATCGCACCGATGACGGCGCGGGCTTCGCTGGGCGTATCCGAGGCAGAGCTCATGCGCCACAAACGGTGGAGGACGATACCAGAGATGGTGTGCACCATGGTGGTGAAGGCGGCGACGGGCAAGACGTAGCGGGCGATTTCGATGGCGCGCTTTTCGGCGGAGCGTTCGATTTTCTGGAGACGCTTGGGATTGGACATCGAGCTGACGTGCCAAATGTCGTTCAGGATGGCGCGGGCGTCGCCGATCAGTAAGGCGGAAAGCTCGCGATAGTAGTTCCATGCGCGGGCGATGGCTTGTTCGTAGATTTCGCGGCATTGCTGATTGAAATAGAGATCGACGGGAGGGACGTA
The DNA here is from genome assembly GCA_035603095.1 of Candidatus Acidiferrales bacterium. Classification (GTDB taxonomy): domain Bacteria; phylum Acidobacteriota; class Terriglobia; order Acidiferrales; family UBA7541; genus Acidiferrum. Next base: position 20,153 of record DATNLB010000727.1, on the reverse strand, counting down.
GGCATGCGCGCGGTCCAGGCGGACGTAGCGCTGGCTTTGCTGCTCGGAATTGTAGAAGGGATGGGCGTGGAGGAAGGACCAGACGAATTGACGGCTGACGTTTTCGAGGCCAAATTCGAAATGGGCGTGCTGGTAGACGGTGTGATGGCCGCTGTAGAAGGTGGCGGCGCCGATGTTCACGCGCTGCTTGTCGGTGATTTCTTCGGGGTCGATGAGGCGGGGCGCGTAACAGGTGCGGGCGGCGGCGATGGCGGAATCGAAAGGGTGCGCGAAGGCGTTGCGGAGCGTGACGCGCGGCGGGGCGGTTTCGACGAGTTCGCCGGGGCGAGCGCCATCAAACATGCGGGATTGAGTAGCCACGATGGAAGTTCATTGTACACGGGCGGGGGAGAGAGGGAAGTTGAAAGTCGAAAGCTAAAAGTTAAGAGAACGACAGAAGAAAGAAGGGAGAAATGATAACGCAGAGACGCAGAGCACGCTGAGGAGCGCAGAGAGGCCGGGGAGGAATTCGCAATCCTAGGGGAGGGAAAGAGAAGAGGGACAGCCAGGATTGGCTGCCCCACTAAGGAATTCGATCCATTGAGATGACGAAAACAAGCCAGTCGAGATTGAAGTGGATCTGCAGGACGGAAAAGCGGCAGCAAGCTGCCGCACCCCAAAATTTACTTCTTGGCGGATTCGACTTTTGCGGCTTCGACTTTGGCAGCAGCGTCGGCGTACTTCTTGGTGAAGCGCTCGACGCGGCCGGCGGTGTCAATCAGCTTCTGCTTGCCGGTGAAGAAGGGATGGCAATTCGAGCAGATTTCCACATTCAGCTTGTCGCCCTTGATGGTCGAACGGGTCGTGAAATTGTGCCCGCAGGCGCAATGCACCGTTACGGTGTGATAGTCGGGATGAATACCGGGTTTCATGGAGCTCCATTCTGTCGCGTCCGGTCTGCACGGCTCTCCGGCAAGACCAGAGGACTACAGCCGCGTCGCTAGGTCGCGAGGCAATTCCCAATCATACGCGAAGTGTCAAGTTCCTCCAAATGGAGGAAAGGAAATGCTACTACTCCTGAAAATGCCAGCGAGTCACGGATTCGGTGAAATTTTCGGCGTGCTCGTCCTGACCAAAAGCGATTTGCGGTTTGACGCGGAAGACGCCGCCGCCGGAAGACAGGAGAAGAGGCTCGACGTCTCCACCGTACTTGCGGTTGTAAACTTGTACGATCTGCTTCCAGACGGAACGATCTTTAATTTCCTCAGCGAGGCCTTCGAGGATTACAGCTTCGTCGGCTTTCTCGGTGCCAATCACGCAGTGAGCGTCGGCGGCGATGTTCCTTGCCTTGCGCGTACGTGAGCCGGTACTGAACCAGAACGCGTCCTGCCACCAGATGCCCCAGACAAGCATGAGGTGCGGCCGGCCATCGGGGCGAGAGGTGGCGATCCAATAGTTGTGGGACTTCTCCAGGCGCTCGAGGGCCCATGCCCAGGATTTAAGGCCAGTTGTCTCGCTGGCGGGTTTCTGCGTGGCGTCCGGCCAGTGCGGCCGGCTGGCCTCGGGTTCGATCATTGGATCTCCTTTCGGAGTACGGAAATGCGGCGGAATTGTATCAGGGCTGGAGGGATGTGGCTGAGAAGTTCTGGGTCATTTTTTTGGTGAAGGGCCGGGCCTGTACGGGATTTGCAGAGATGCTCAGGAAACGAAGGCGCAGCCGACACGGAAACCGCCGTGACCGGTCAGTTGTTTCCAAACGGGCTTGAGGTTCACACGAACGGGCGGAAGAATAGGGACGTGTAAGACCGCCAGAAGATTCTCCGGAAGATCCTCGGCTGAATCCAGTTCCATGGCGACACCGCCAAAGCCAAGATCGAGGACGCGGGCGCGGCGGACACCTTGGTCGCCAAGAACAGCGTAGGCATTGGTACCGGTCATGGAGACGCGCTCGGCTTTGCGCTGGACGGCGAAGACGCGCGAAGGGGTGGAGCTGAGGTCCGCGGAGATCGCCGCGGAGGTTGCCGAGGCAGCCGCAGCGATGGTTGTTTCTGTTTTATCCGGTGCGCGCTTGGTTTCGATCGAAATCGGTTGTGGTGCGGGGGCCGCGCGCTGTGGAGGGGGAGCGGGCGGCGCTTCTGGAGCAGACGGGGCCTCGGTGCGCGAGGAACCGTTGCCGCTCTTGCTGTGGTTCGCTTGTTTTAGGCGATAGAGACGCTCATCGGCGATGCGAATCAGCTGTTCGGCCTGTTCTGCATCTTGGGGGAAAATCGCGACGCCGTGATCCATGCCCACGGTGACGGAAAGCTGCAACGGTTGGAGCATCTCGGCAAATACCGTCTCGACGCGACGGCACAAGGCGAGGGCCTGCGGAGAATCGGTTTGCGGGAGGAGCAAGGCAAATTCATCGCCGCCGATGCGGAAAGCGGAGTCGGAAGTACGCAGGGCTTTCTTCAAGGTAGCCGCAGCAGCGCGCAATACATCATCACCGCGCGGATGGCCGTGCTTGTCATTTACTTCCTTGAAGCGATGCAGGTCAAGGGTAACCAATCCAAGAGGCTGGCCATAGCGCCGAGCGCGATTGAGTTCTTTTTCAAATGTTTCAGCGAAGAGCCGGCGGTTGTGGAGACCCGTCAAGGGATCGGTCACGGCATTGAGTTCCAGCCTCTTCAGCTCGTCGTACTCGATGAGGATGGGAACACGAAGAAGACCGAAAGACGAAAGGACATCCGTGAGAGCGGTCTTCAGAGAAACCTGACGACCGATGAGATCCGTGAGCTGGCGGCGGCGCGCGAGCATCTCGTCCCAAATTTCCACACTTTCGGTTTCGCGCAGATCGAGGTGAGCGATCGCGCGAAAATATCGCTGGAGAAACTGGCCGCGCGCAGGCAAATCGAGGCTCTCGAGCGTGTCTGCTAATAGCTCGAAAAAGGAATCCTCAATCGGCAAACGCAGGGGCGCAGGGGCGCCGGGGCTGGGCATATCCGGTTTAGACCTAACCTCTGCCTATCCCCGCGGGGTTTGGGGAAAGCGAATCAAGCTTTCTATATTTATGTGGAGCAAGCAAGAGTCCATTCGTACTGGACCCAGGCGAGTCCACATGGGAATCTTACCTCCCAAAGTGCGGGCGTATCCTATTACAAAAGCGGTATATAGGGTACGAAAAACTGTAACGCACCTGAAAGAGCGAGCACTAGGTAACAAAACGACCCGGAGGCAAAGAAGGCGAGGCAAGAAATTGCCGGGATTTACTCAAGTGGGCGGAGAAACTCCAAACCAAATAGACGCATGTGACCCGCCGACTCTTGCCGCAAGACCTTGGCTACGATCGGGGGAGTCTCGCTAGGAACCAGGCTGGAGGAGGCCGCCGCAGGGGCGGGGATGGTCAAGTGGACCATCTGATCCGGCCGAAGAATATGCACTGAAGTAATGCAGGCGCCGGTGGAGCTGATATTGAGAGTCTTGGTGAGCTCGATGAATTCGGCACCGGACACATCAGCGGCCCTCAGGAAGACGGGCACCTGCAAGCGGATACGCGGGAAGCGCCGGGTTGAGGAAATTATCGCGAGCTGACTCTTGTTGAGAATGTCGAGATTCAAGTGCTCCCTCAGTCTTAGTACCAATGAACTAGTACGGAATATATGCACCTGGAATGCCAGAGGATACAACCCAGAGCCTCCAATAAGTTGTTTATTATGATCTGATTGTAGGTGTATATGGGCGGAACAGCTCCTCAGGACGAGGACTTTGCTCGGGATATGCACTTCCTTTCCTCAATTGTGCAAATGAAACGTATTTACCATTGACTCTTCAAGGTCCCTCTGTAACGATGCCAGCGAAGGAAAACTTTTACCACTCTATATGAGGGGCGGAATGAGCTGATGGAAGGACGGATTACTACACCTCCCATGCCGGAAGAGGGGAATCGCACGGTGCTTCCTCTTGGCTTTGTCAGTGGGCTGCTCGACATGATAGAGAAACCACTGATCGTGGCGGAGCGAAGCGGGAATTTACTATTCGTAAATACGCGTGCGAGAAAATGCATGGAATCCCGCGGATACACGGCAATCCAGGCTTTGAATCTGTTTGGCGATGTTCTGCATGTGGAACCGGGGAAGATCTTCGACAAGATCGAAAGGGGCGAACACGAAGTGCACCTGCAGATACAGCGCGGGGATGCGAAATCCACGGTGCGAATCCAGTGGATGCCCGAGCCAGACTGGCTGGTGGTGGAGATTGAGAACAAATCGGAGGCCAAGCCGGCGGCGGATCCTGCGACGCAACTCACCGTACAAGAGCTACTGCAGGAACGCGAGATCACTTACCGGAATCTCCTGGCCGCCTATCTGAAATTGCAAGAAGTGAACCGGCAGAAGACGGTGTTCCTGGCATCAGCGGCCCACGAGTTGAAAACGCCGCTCGCGGTAATCAAGGGTTACTACGATCTTCTGCTGGCCGGTTCGCTGGGCCGATTGACGGACAAGCAGCAGGATATTCTAGAAGAATCGAAGGACAGTTGCGAACGCCTGGTGCGGCTAGTGTCCATGTTCCTGAACTACTCGGCGTTGGAGAGCGGGAAACTAGTTTTGCAACTTCGAGAGAACGATTTGCGAGATTGTCTCGATGAGCTGTCGAAACGCTGGTCGGAAGCGTTTCAGCGCAAAGGGGTGAAGCTGGATGCGAGCTTTGACCCATCCATCCCGACGTTCCGATTCGATTACCAGAAGGTGCAGCAGGTAGCGGCGAATTTGCTTGATAACGCGTTGAAGCATACGCCGAGCGGGGGCAGCGTCACGCTGCGTGCGGTGCCGCATTTCTGGGAACGGCGAGTGGCGCCCATGGCCCCGGTGGAAGAACGGCGCAGGTTTCGGTTGCCGCGCCCGAATAGCGTAGAAGTAAGTGTAACGGACTCGGGACCCGGGATCGCAGCGGAACATCATCAAGAAATTTTTGAGGATTTTGTACGCGTGGACAGGAACACCTCTGGAATGGGATTGGGACTGGCCATCGCCAAGCGGCTCATCCAGGCGCATCGTGGAAAAGTCTGGGTGGAGAGCGAGTCGCGGACGGGAAGCAGATTTACATTCTTATTGCCGATGGATCAGGGCTGAAGCAGGCGAATTTTTGTGACTGAAAGGGAAAAATCAATGGCCGTGAAAGAGAAAATCCTCGTCGTGGATGACGAGCCGAGCATTCGAAAGTACCTGCAGACACTGTTGGAGGTCGACGGTTTCGATGTGGAAACCGTCAGTTCAGGGAGAGAAGCGCTCGAGAGAGTGAACAAGGGAGAGCGTCCCGACTTCATCATCCTGGATGTGCTGATGCCGGAGATGAACGGCCTCGATACGTTGAAGGAACTGATGCAGGTGGACCGCAGCCTCAACGTCATCATGCTTTCGTGCTCGAACGAGGTAGGCACGGTCGTCGAAGCCATCCGAATTGGGGCGCACGATTATCTGACCAAACCTTTCGAGAAAACGGAGCTGGACGCGGCCATGCTGAAGTCGCGGCAGAAGAAGCAGCTGACCACGGAGAATCAGGCGCTGCGCGATTACTGCGACCAGGTGACCGAGGATTTGAGCTTCTTGGCGGCGAGTCCTCAGATGGTACGGATCCGCCAGCAGATCCTGCAGATCGCGCCGGTGGATGTGCCCGTTTTTATTTGCGGGGAGAGCGGCGTGGGCAAGGAAGTAGTATCGCGAATGATCCATCTGCGCTCGAAGCGGCGGAACCAGCCGTTTGTGAAGGTGAATTGCGCTGCATTGCCAGGCGAACTTCTGGAATCGGAGCTTTTCGGATTCGAGCAGGGCGCGTTCACGGGCGCGGTGCGCAGCAAGCCAGGAAAGTTTGAAATGGCCAACAAGGGCACGATCTTCCTGGATGAAATCGCGGAAATGAGCACGCACCTGCAGGCAAAACTACTTCACGTCCTGCAGGATCACCAGTATTCGCGGCTGGGCGGACGGCACCTGGTGGAGACCGACGTACGCGTGCTGGCTGCAACAAACGTTGACGTTCACGAAGCGATGAAGACAGGACGCTTCCGTGAAGATCTCTATTACCGGTTGAACGTTTTGTCCATCAACGTGCCGCCACTCCGGGAGCGGACAGCTGAGATACCGCTTCTTTTCCGTCATTTCCTGCAGAAGTACAGCGAGAAATTCGGCAAGACGCCACCGGGACCTTCCAAGTACCTTCTGGATGCAGCGGTGAATTATCCCTGGCCGGGGAACCTGCGCGAGCTGGAGAATTTCGTAAAGCGTTATGTGATTCTCGAAGACGATGAAGGCAGCCTGCGCGAATTGGTAGAGATGTCCTCGACGCGCCAGCGGACTTCGCCGCGAGAGGAGCCCGCGCCGCCCAAGGAGCAGGGATTGAAGGCGCTGGTGCGCGGCTTAAAAGACGAGGCCGAGATGGAAGCCATCGCCGACGCGCTGGAAAAGACGCGCTGGTGCCGCAAGGATGCTGCAAAGATGCTGGGGATCAGTTACAAGGCCCTGCTCTACAAGATGCGGCAATTCAACCTGGATACGCCGCGAACGCGGAAAGCAGCTGCAACGACAGCGGTAGAGGAACCTGCCTCGGCGGTAGGGACAGGAACGCGGCGCGACTAGCGCTGCCAGCCTTTGCTGCAGTTTTTCGCCTCGGGCGCGGCAGGAGAAAGGCATTTGGAAGGTGTTTTGGCGTGATCGTCCCGCGCGGGCGGTAGAAATCAAGGCTTCAGATCCCGGTAGTTGACTGATTCTGGCGCTGAAACAAATGTTGCACGAAGGGCTGTAGTGGTTGTATACACTATGGATCAAGCTAAATCCAGGCTGAGTCGACCCGGGGGAATATTCGTCAGCGCAAGTTTCATTGCAGGACGTTGCGAGCGTCAATGGACCTATTGGCCTTGCGCCGCTGGTCCGATGAGTGAAATGGCGCGCGCGCACGGATTTTTCTTTGCCGGAGGGTGCGGCGGGGTCTGCATAAATCGAGTCAAAGGGACTCCTCAAGGGAAACGCAGGTAAGCCAAGGTACCCGCGGCGGGAATGGGAGGATGGGTGATGACGGAACGCCGTTCGACTCGAAGATATGACTTGTCCTTACCGATCATCGTTCGCGTGCCCGCCGAACGGGCACTAGATTCACAGCAGGGTAAGACCCGCGATATCTCCACGCGCGGCCTTTATTTTGTAGTGGATCAGAACTTGGAATCCGGCTCACAACTGGACCTCACGCTGACGCTTCCTGCGGAGGTAACGAATGGTTCAGAGGTTCTTGTCCGAGCCCTGGGCAAAGTGGTGCGTGTCGAGCGCCGAATGGAAGACGGCAGTGCACGGATGGGCGTGGCCGCGGTGATTGAACGGTACGACATTGTCCGCGGGGAAGCCGCGCGAGCCTGACCGCTTTTCCCAGGTCAGCGCACATCCCATCCTGCCGAACGGTTTGCCAGAATCTCTCCTCTCTTTTCTCGTCCAGCTTCTTTTTCCTGGGCGGGAATGTTCCGGAAATCATCTTGCAATCGAGGCCGGGTTGGGCCTACTATCCGGCAAGAGTGTCCCTCGGAGGATCGATTGAAAGTGTCGGATCTCATCGGGTCGCGCAAGGAGATTTTTTCCATCACCGAAGAGACGAGTGTGCATCAAGCCGCGCAATATCTGCGCGAGAAACAAGTGCGCTCGGTCGGGGTAATGAACGCCAGCGGCAAGCTTACCGGTGTGATCTCCCAGAGTGACGTATCCGACAAGGTGGCCGCAGAGAACAAGTGTCCCGCCTGGATGAAGACCTCGGACATCATGACGCGCGAACTTGTCACGGTGACGGCGGAAAAAACGCTCGACGAATGCTTGCGGCTGATGGAGCAGAACGGCATCTTTCACTTAATTGTGCTGGATGAACGGGGAGAGTTCCGGGGGATGCTGTCGATCAGCGACATTTTGCGAGTGGTAGCGTCAGACGAAAAGGCGCGCGCAGACCTGTTGGAAGCGTTCATATTTCCGCAGAGGTAGGTTCACGGCAACAATTTGTTGACACCTGAACGCCTCCCTCCTATTTAATTCCTTGTAAGAGCCTAACAGGGAATAGTTTGTCTGCTTTGCGCAATCATTTTGCGCACTCCCCGGGGATCTCGTCGCGGAGATGATCGCCTTCCTTGACAGTGAGCGCAGCATTCACCTCTTCCAATAAGATACGTATATTCAAGCACATACAATGTAAACCGAGGTCGTCCCAAGTTCTTCTCCTGCGGAGAATGGGGAGTACCAGTTTGGTTCCATGTGTGCAATGGGAAAGTGGGGATGTTCCCACCTGAGACACGAAGGGATCAAAATGGCTGTTTCCGAGAAAGCAAACGGTGGATTAGCTCCGAGGGCAGGTGGGCTGCCTCCTGAAGAAATTATCTTTGGCCGCTCCGTGGCCATGATTTCTATTCGGCAAAAAGTGCAGAAGGTGCTAGCAACCGACGTCCCGATCCTGATTCAAGGAGAGAACGGAACAGGGAAGGGGCTGCTCGCGCAGTACATTCACTCGCGTTCGGCATTGTGCTCCGGTGCATTTATAAAAGTGAACTGTGCCGCAATCCCGGGGGCTCTTCTCGAGAGTGAATTGTTCGGTTACGAAAAGGGATCATTCACGGATGCGCATACATCAAAGCCTGGCTACGTGGAGATGGCGCACCGAGGAACACTTTTTCTCGATGAGATCGCGGATCTGGATTTGAGCCTGCAAGCCAAAGTCTTGCAATTCCTTCAAGATGGACATTTTAGCCGAATCGGAGATAAGCAAGAAAGACAAGCCGAAACACGCGTCATCTGCGCCACCAATCGAGATTTACAGACCGAGATCGAGGCCGGGCGCTTCCGGCAGGATTTGTTTTATCGGATCAACGTAATCAGCATCAATTTGCCGAGCCTGCGCGAGCGTCGTGAAGACGTCGCGCTGCTAGCGGAGTATTTCCTGGGGCAACTGAACGCGCGCTTCGAGCGCGATACGCCGACGTTTTCCGAAGAAAACCTCGAGAGCTTATCGTGTCGGGAATGGCGAGGAAACATTCGCGAACTGGAGAATGTGGTCGCGCGCTATGCGATTCTTGGTTCGCTCGATACTGCTGATGCGGAGCGACTACCGAGACCTTCCTCCGGAACTCCGTTCCGAGTCGTTTTTGACGGCACCATCCCGCTGAAGCGAATTGCCAAGCAAGCGGTCCGCGAGATGGAAGGGACCCTGATACTTAATGCGCTGCGTGAAAACAAATGGAACCGCCGAAAGGCGGCGCTCGCGCTGAACATCAGCTACCGGGCGTTGATTTACAAGATTCGGGAGGCGGGCCTGTCCCCGAAGAGCAAGCGCAAGAGTCCTCAAGCAGACTATCCACCTGACCATGTTGCAGGGATAGATTAGAGGTTGGAAATTAACGGCCGACGTTCAGAGGCCGTCCGAAGCTGCAGTCCCCATCTTAGCGACTGAGATGCGATAGCAAATGTTTCCGGGAGCACGCGTATTGATTCTTCTCCCAGAGTAGGTTCGGAAAATACTTTGCCGTCAGGAATGCCGCCAAATCAGCCCTCAAAGCCCTTCACGACGGCGTAGCGCTGGGTAGTCCACTTTTCCGCTCGAAGTTTTCGGCAGCTCGCCCAGGACTTCAAATGTTTTCGGAACCATATAGCGGGGCATTTTTTCCGCGCAATAAGCAAGCATCCCGTTGATGTCCAGGGAATTGCCGTCTTTCGATACAACAAACGCTTTAATGGTCTGTCCGAGAGTGTCGTCAGGAATGCCGATGACGGCTGCCCCGCGTAATTTCCCGCTCTGGAAGAGCACCTCTTCCACCTCGGTGGGGCTGATGCGAAATCCACTGGACTTGATCATCGTGTCGCGCCGGCCAATGAAATACAGAAAACCGTCTTCATCCATTTTTACGAGGTCGCCCGAATAGCAAACCTTTTCGCAGTCACCCAGTTCTGGCGGCAACAGCGGATTTGGCCGAAGGACATAAGCTGTGTCTTCCGGCCGGTTCCAATAGCCGAGCGAAACCGTCGGCCCGCGATGCACAAGTTCACCAGGCTCGCCAGGTTTGCAAAGGTGACCTTGTTCGTTGAGCACAAGAATTTCAGTGTCTGGAATGGCTTTGCCCATCGAAGTAGGCCGCCGATCGAGTTCTTCCGGCGGAAGATAAGTCGAACGGAAGGCTTCGGTGAGCCCGTACATCAGAAACACTTTCGTTGCGGGAAGCACTTCTCGCAACACTTTGAGCACCACCTGCGGCATTGCGCCGCCCGTATTCGTGATGTAGCGCAAGTGAGGCACCGGTTGCTTGGCGAGACTTGAATTGGGCTGCGCCAGCAGGCTCCACAACGTGGGCACGCCCGCGAGACCGGTGATTTTTTCCTTGAGCAGGACCTGCACAATTTCACGCGCAAAAATAAAATTGATGAGCACGCAGGTGCCGCCCTTTTCGAACGCGGTCATCAATTGATTCATTCCGGCGTCGAAGCTGAAAGGCAAAACGGCGAGGATACGCTCGCTGTCGGTGATTCCGAGATAAGTGGAGACGATCCGGCTGCCGGCGACGACGTTCGCATGACTCAGCATCACGCCTTTAGGCTTGCCTGTTGAACCGGAGGTGTAGAGGATGGCCGCTAGATCCTTTTCGATGCTCGTCTCTAGCCAGTCTGCCGGGAGTGTCCGGGCGCAGAACTCCTCGAAAGGGTGAACCGTGAGTTGCGCTGTCACTTCTCCAGAACCGACCACCACTAGAAACTCGAGCGAGGGAATTTGGGGGAGCACCTCAGCAAGCGAAGCGAGTCTCGCTGCCGTAGTAATCAGACCTTTCATCCCGCAATCGCGCGCGATGTGCATTACCTGCTCGGCGCGCAATAGTGCGTTGATGGGAACATAGACAGCCTCTGCGCGCGAAATACCGAAGATGGAAATGACCTGGGGAACGGAGGCTTCCAGATAGATGCCCATTCTGTCGCCGCGGCGGAGTCCGGCGCTTCGCAATCCGGCGGCGAGTCCGTCGACGCGGCGCGCGACTTGACCGTAATTCAGCCGCTCTTCTCCGTGTGCGAGGGCTTCTTTTTCCGGCGAACGCTGGGCGCTCTCACGCAATAGATGCCAAATCAGGAAGTCCATAGCGACTATTCGAAAGCCCTTTCTCCTTTGATTCAGCGATTCTGCCAGTACCGAGCTGTTACGCGATTTGCCGCGCCGGAATGGGCTAGCAAACGACATGGCCGGGCGCTTCACGGCGCTTCCACCGACGTGACGCGCGGTGGCCAGAAGACCCCGTGGTGTGCGGGGGTTCGGCCCCGGAATTCCCCAGCGCTCCCGCCGTTGAGATGTCCAATCTTACCCGTACGGCATGGTCTCGGGACAGGTAATCCCACCACGGTGACCTTGTCAACGTCCAGAGCATGCTGGAAGAGGTGGCGGGGAGCCTCGCCCCTACGGACGAGTCCCCGGAAATGGAGGACTGAGAAAAATATGGGAAATGAGTTTCCCTTTGGGCGTAACTCCGTGCCTGGACACCGTAAAGGCGAAAAGGCGCTCTGCCCGTAAGTATATGATAATGGGCTGTTTAAATTCGAAGGCAACAAAATTTCATCTCGAATCTCTGGAAGAGGGCTTGCTGGAAGAGTTGTGTCGGAAATTTGTTGACAAAGCCAGCAGCCACTTGGAGGAAGGTCTTTGAACGAGCAACCAGCCTTCGCCGCCTCCGGCGATGCGGGGATTAACGTGCAGATTCTAGATCTGGCCCGCCGCCGTAAATGGTGGATTATCCTGCTTACTTTGGGTATCTCGGTCTGTATTGCAGTCATTGCGGTACGGCTCCCGAGCATCTACCGAGCAGAAACTGTCATTCTGGTCGATCCTCAAAAGGTAGCGGACGGCGTCGTTCCGACCAGTGTAAGCGGTACTGTCGCAGATCGTCTCTCCACGATCCGCCAGGAAGTCATGTCCCCGACCCAGCTGGGGTTGCTGACGAAGGAGATGGGTCTCTATCCCGAGTTGCGAGACAAGGTGTCCGAACAGGAGCTCGTCTCCCGCATGCAGAGGTCGACGACTATTGAGATAGTGGACTCCGGGGGACAGCGGCTCACCGCGTTTCGAATCGCATTCACGGGCAAGGATCAAAATCAAGTGGCGCGCGTTGCCAATCGCCTCGCATCGTTGATCATCGAGCGGAACCTCAAAGCCCGCCGGCAGCAAATCAACGGAACATCCCAGCTCCTCGAAACCGAATTGCAAGAAACGAACCGTCAACTCGAAGAGAAAGAGCACCTTTTGCAGGACGTCAGTAGCCGCAACATCATGGATCTACCCGATTCGAAGCAATACTACCCCAAGGCCTTGAAAGCTTTGCGCAATCAACTACGGATCAGCCAAGAAAGGGTTGACCGCGATCGCCAAACCAAGGCCAACCTGCAATCCATGGCCGTCAAAGTTGCACCCACCACTGAACTCAAGGCTCCGTCTTCGGCTCCCAATGGGCCCTCCCAAGCGCGCCTACAGCAGCTTGAAGCACAGATGAAGGCCATGCTGGTTCGCTACGGTCCAAATTATCTGGACGTTCGCAAGCTGCGCAATGAAATCAACCAACTGAAGGTCAAAGCCGAGAGCGAAAAATCTGCGGGGGATGGACCGGATCCTCTAGCGGGCACGCCAGCACCGCTGAAGCGCAATCCCGTCGTGGAGGAAGAAGTAAATAAACTGGGCCAGGATATCGAGGATCAGACCAAGGCTCAGGCGAAGCTTCAGAAGCAAATTCAAGATCAGGTTGGCAAATTGCAGCAAATGGCCGCTTTCGAGGACCAAATTGCTGAACTCACCCGCGACTGCGATTCGCTCCGCGTTCACTACCGTCAGTTGCAAGAAAAGAAACTTTCCAACCGGATCGCAAGCGAACTGGAGATGCAGAGCGCCGGCGAACGGTTCAAGATTGTGGACGCTGCGGTTCCACCCGGGAGTCCCTACGGCCCCAAGAGAGCCATCCTAATTATGGGGGGCGTGCTCCTGGGACTGCTCTGCGGCATTGGCAGTGCCTTCCTCGTTGAGATCAGCGATGCATCCGTCAGGCACGAACGCGAAGCCGCGCAGATTTTTGGAAAGGCGGTCCTTGCGGAAATTCCCAAAATCACCAGCTCGCGGGAACGGGCCTGGGCGCGCTTGCGCATGGCCAGCTTGACGGCCGGAACCGCCGCTGTGGCGTCGGCATTTGGCTTCGTAATATCGAAGCTCGTCGTCTGACATCGAAATGTACACCGCCTATTACAATCTTCGCGAAGAACCCTTCCGGTTAACCTCGGATCCCAGGTTCTTTCACCTTGCGGAACCTCACGCGGCTGCGCTGGCCACGCTCGTCGAGGCGGTTATGCGCCGCAAGGGATTCCTTCTGCTGACGGGTCCGATTGGAACTGGAAAGACGACGGTTGTTCACACGGCCCTGCAGATCCTCACGGAAAGAGCTGCGACCGGGCATCCCATTTCTTCGGCATTCATTCTCAATCCAACTCTCAGCCGCGAAGAATTCCTGGAGATGATCCTCACGGAATTTGAGATTCCCTGCACCGCGACGAGCAAGCCAGCGCGTCTCTCGGCACTCCAACGGATGCTTCTGGAAACCCAGAGAAAGGGCGGCACATCGCTCCTCCTCGTGGACGAAGCTCATCTGCTGACTCCCGAACTTCTGGAAGAGATTCGCCTGCTGAGCAATGCGGACACTTACCAGGAGAAGCTTCTCCAGATCGTTTTGTGCGGCCAGCCGGAGCTCTTGGGTATCTTGGCCAAGCCAGAATTGCGCGCGCTCCGGCAGCGAGTGGCCAGCACTTGCTCACTCCGCCCACTCAGCTTTGGGGAAGTTCGCGCCTACGTTGCCGAACGGCTGCAATCTGCAGGATTTCGCGGAGCAACTTCCCTGTTTCCGACTCCAGTTCTGGAGGCCATATTCCGCCTTACCGAAGGCGTTCCCCGGTTGATCAACCTGCTTTGCGATGCTTGTCTGGCACTCGGCTGCAGGGCCCATCGCCCGGTTGTCGATCTAAACATTTTGGAGGATGCTGCTGCCGAACTGGGTCTGAACGAAAAGCGTGTGGAGCCGGTCATAGGGCAAACAAGTGTGGTGACTGGAAACGGTGCCGGAGAGAGAGAGGTCGCTGGAGACACGGTCATCTGTACGGCACTGGATTTACTGGTTCAGGCCATGAAGAGGCGCCGTGCACTTGTCCCCGAGGCAATTCAGATTCGTCCCGATATGAGCGTCAAGGAGCAGGTCGCAGTGACGGTGAATGCCAACCAGGGGAAAGATCCTGACGGCGATCAGGTCATTCAATCCGCCGTCAACGTTTTGATTCAAGCGATGAAGCTGCGCGGCAGTTCCACAATGGAGTTATAAGTGAGCAAGTTTTTCAATGAAACGCAGAATGCCCATCAGTGGGCGCAGCAAAAGCTGGTGAACCAGGATCTGGACGTCCGACAGATTTTGGAGTCGCTCAAGCGAGGGCCGGCCATCAATGCGCCCCTTGCCGAAGCGCGCCTCGCCCACTGCCGCCAAGTGGCCCTGGGAAATGGAAATGCCGCGCGTCTGGTTCTCCGCCACGACGACTCTTTGAATCCTGCTTTGGAGACATACTGTGGATTGCGCACCAAGCTGATGCGCGCGCAGGCGAAATCCGGTTTGCGCTCGATCGTAATCACCAGCTCTTTACCCGGCGAAGGCAAAACCCTCACCACCATGAACCTCGGATTGTCCTACGCGCAGCTTCCGCAGCAGCGCGTCCTGGTGATTGATGGTGATATGCGGACCCGCGGGCTCACTTCCATGATCGACCATCCGAGCTCTCCGGGGCTTGCAGAAGTTCTTTCCGGCGACGTGGCCCCCGACGAAGCCATTGTGGCTACCAATCAGAAAAATCTGTTCATTCTTCCGGCCGGGACAGTTTCCTCGCCTTCGCCGGAACTCTTCACAGGGACGCGCTGGCAGGAATTTCTCGGTCAATGCGGCGAAATGTTCAAAGTCATTCTCATCGATACGCTGCCCATTCTGCCCCTGGCGGATTTCGAGCTGATCAGTGCGGCCTGCGACGGCATTGTCATGGTTGTGCGAGCGCGTCATGGTCAGCGGAAAACGCTTCGGAAAATGGCGAGCTCGCTCGATACGAAGAAACTTCTTGGCGTGGTATTTAACGCCACGGATGTCAGCGTGAAAGACTACGACGGTTACGAGTACGGCTCTTGACGTAGCAAGAGCTAACGCGAGTTTCAAAAGGGTTTCCGTTGGTTTCGAAGACGGGCCCGACATGCACCCCTGCTAGGGGCAGTCTGAGGTAAGCGATGTATCCAAATCTAAAATTACAGCTTTTCAGAAGCTCCGTGCGCCAGAACTTTCTCGCGCGCGCAGTGGGCATTGACGAGAGCATCTTGAGCAAAATCATTCACGGCTATCGTGAGCCTTCTAAACAACAGCGGCAGTTGCTGGCAAACTACCTGGGAGTGGAAGAAACCTGGCTCTTTGAAAAATTCGAGATAGCCTCGCCAGCGCGCTCGGCGGGCAATCACGCCCCTCCTCGGGAACTGAAAGAAGACATCACCTAAGCCTTCAGGCCCCTCGATTCCTGATGGTCTCGCCTTGTGTGGCCCGTAATCGTGCGCGTTCCAGAAATAAAACTAAGGATACCCATCCCAGGCTCTATATATGAGCTATCGTGGGCTTTGCTACAAGACTCGCGAAGTGGGAGCTTTGCCGGAGTCGGGTAGAGATGGGAAGGGATAAGATTTTGCCACTTAGTGGAAGGAAGCGGGGACTATTCTAGCAACTGAGCGGCGAAATCTGCCAGCTATAATGGATATAAGTGTAGTAATATCAATAAGATACGCCGTAGCACGATTTGTTAAGATTTTAGACCCTCCTGGTAGCGCAATTGCACCTTCAAGCTCAGAAGTTTCACGGTCCCGATTTAGTAAGGCAGATTTGGGTATCGCTAGGCAATTGTCCATTTATGAGCCCAGAAATCAATCATGTGTTGGACTTATCCGCCAAGGGCGGTTTTGTCCTTGGCCAAGGTTCCGCTATCCAAGCCGTGAACGCGATGGTTGCCGACGTCGCGCGTACGGACATCGCCGTTCTCTTGGTTGGAGAGAGTGGCACCGGTAAAGAAGTCTACGCGAGACTCATTCATCGTCTTTCTGGTCTAAAAGAAGCACAGCTAAAGAAAATTAGCTGCGCAACACTCGATTCCGGCCGCCTTCTTGGGCAGGTGCAGGATTGCCTGCGAACTGGAGCAGAGGACCACGGCGCGGGCTCCCTATTTCTAGATGGAGTGGAAGAGCTCGACCTAGCCTGCCAGCGTGTGCTGCTCTCCTTGCTCCCGGACGGCGAGCGGAACGGGAAAACGGGTGAGATGACCGCGCGACTGATCTCCTCCACTACCCGCAACCTGGAAAAAGAGACCGAAGCGGAGCGCTTTCGCAGGGAGCTGTATTTCCGAATCAGTGGGGTGTGTCTCCGCCTGCCACCGCTGCGCAATCGCAAGGAAGACATTCCGGCACTGCTGGAATGCTTTCTAACCAGACACGCCGCCGAGTTGAAGAAGACGGCTCCAGTCTTGAACAGCGAAATGATGGGCCTTCTCGCCTCCTATAGCTGGCCGGGGAATATTCGCGAGCTAGACAATGTGGCAAAGAAGATTGTAGCTGTCGGGGATGCCCAGGTGGCGCTCGACGATTTGCGAGCCGCGCCGCTGGGGCTTCCGCAGGTAAGTGGCGGACCGCGGGTTTCCTCACTCAAGGTGGCTGCCCGCGCTGCGTCGCAGAGGACGGAACGTGAGCTGATTCTGAAGGCGCTCGAGCGCACGCGGTGGAACCGCAAGCGGGCCGCTCGAGAATTACAGATCAGCTATAAGGCCTTGTTGTACAAAATTAGGCAAACTGGCTTACGTGTATCTGAATCTGAGGAGTAGTGGGAGGATGCAATGAATTTCTCAACTGGCTTGGTTATGGCAGCTTGGCTGGCTTTTGCTTTCGGTCAGGCGCAGGAAGCGCAAGAGCCGGCTGCAACGGAAACGGCAGCTCAGAAAACGGAGACGAGTGCGAAGACTGCGACGGCATCGCTCGTGATGTTGAATGATGCGGAGTACAAAATTGGTCCGCAAGACGTTCTGCGTATCGATGTTTGGAAAGAGGCCGAGGTTTCGCGGGCCGTTCCTGTCCGACCGGATGGAAAAATTTCTTTGCCTTTGCTGAACGATGTGCAGGCCGCTGGCCTGACGCCCATGCAACTCTCCGGGGTCATCGCTGATGGCCTAAAAAAGTATATGAACGATCCACAGGTTACCGTGAGCGTATCGGAAATTAACAGCCGGCGGATCTATGTGACCGGGGAAGTCACGCATGCGGGCGCCTTTCCGCTGCTGCCTAACATGACCGTGTTGCAGGCGCTTTCGAGCTCCGGTGGGTTCACACAATTTGCCAAGCTCAAGAACATCTACGTCTTACGCATCGAAGATGGCAAACAGGTGAAACTTCCCTTCAACTACAAAGATGCCGTCAACGGCAAGAAGCCTGAACAAAATGTTTTGCTGCAACCTGGCGATGTAATTGTAGTGCCGTAAGGAATTCAAATGAAACCACACATACGATTTTTGGCAGGATCGGCCTCCGTGGCAGCTCTCTTCCTCAGTGCTTCCTTAACCTCAGCACAGGACGATAACCTCAGGCCAAAGCCTGCGGCCCGCGAGTATTCGCCGCTGATGGAAGGTTTGAGCGGACAGGATTCGAACGACGATCAGGGGTCAACGACCAACCTGAATCCGGACACCCGCCCGTTGACCGGCGTGCAGAATCCTACGCTGGGCACGCCAGGAATTCGTCACAGTTACTGGTTGCCAGGCTTCCAGTACGCAGATACCGTCCGGTCAAGCGCACTGAACCAAGCAACTTCTTCGGGCTGGAATACGACCAGTCTTGTCGCCGGAAACTTAAGTGTGCTTGAAGCCTGGAGCCGGGCGCAGTTGGCCGTGAACTATTCGGGGGGCGCAAGCTTTTCTTCGGACAGCGCACAAGGCAATTCTCATTTTCATCAGTTGGGCCTCGTACAAACGTTCGATTGGGGGAGATGGCAGGTGCACTTCCTCGACCAGTTTTCGTATCTCCCCGAAACCCAGTTCGGCTTCGGTGCTGGGACCGCTCTGTCCATCCCTGGCATCGGTGGTCCTCTCGCTCCTCCTCTGCCTGGTTTGCAGGGTAGTTACATTCCCAACCAAAGCATTTTCACGACGTTTGGCCCGCGCTACAGCAACGCCTTTGCAACTCAAGCGGCCTACACGGTCAGCTCCCGAGGATCAATCACGGCGGCGGGCACGTACGGCATCCTCCGTTTTATCGAAGCAGGAAACATCGAGAGTAATAATGCAGACTTCAGTGTCGGTTACAACTACGTGTTGACGAGCGCGGACACGCTGGGGGTTCAGTACCGCTTCAGCGGTTATCGCTATATTGGCAATCCACAGGCGATCGACGATCAAGTTGTCCAGTTCATGTACGGTCGCAAGGTCACTGGCAGGCTTGCTCTGCAACTATATGGCGGACCCGACGCGACCACCTTCCGCGTGCCAGTTAACAACTCTACGAACAGGGTTTCAGGATCCGGAGGGGCCAACCTCACCTACGCTTTGAATCGCGGTAGCATGGCGCTGACCTATGATCATGGTATCAGTGGTGGGAGTGGAGTTTTTGCCGGGGCGAACACAAATCAATTGCAGTTTAGCCTTGGTCGTCAACTCTCCCGGGAATGGACGGCGAGTCTTAGCTTAGGCTATTCCCGAAACGGGAGCGTTGTCAGTACCCCTTCTTCACAGGCATATAATTCATGGTACGTAGGGGGTGGACTGAGCCGACCGTTCGGAAGAAATGCAAATTTTACGATCGCTTACGCAGCCCAAATTCAAACATCGAATCAAGCAGTTTGCGCGGCCGGTATATGCAGCACGAACTTCACGTCGCAGCAGATTACCCTCGGGCTCCAATGGCGTGCTCGACCCTTCGTGCTGCGATAAGGCGTGATACTCGAAAACCTTGATGCGTGAGGGTTAGTTGTTTGCCGGAAGAAATTCAGATAGCAATGTGGCACTATCGCGGAAGATAGCGAGAATCTAGAAACCATGTACAAGAGCTTTTTCGGGCTAAAAGAAAACCCGTTCAACGTCAATCCAGATCCCCGCTATCTCTTTCTTACCAAAGAGGCCGAGGAAGCGCTAAGCGGACTGATGTATGGCGTCCAGAATCGCAAAGGTTTCATTACTCTCACGGGTGAAGTTGGCACAGGAAAAACCACTCTCATAAACCGCCTTCTCGACTGGTTGCATCAACAGCGGGCAAGGACAGCGTTTCTATTTAATTCCCGGATGAATACGAATCAAATGTTCGATTTCATTCTGGCCGAATTCGGCATTTCCTGTGAGTCCCAGACGAAGAGCCAGCAGCTGATGCGACTCAATCAATGGCTGCTCGAGCGATACCGTGCCGGTGAAACTACCGTACTCATCGTGGACGAAGCACAAAACCTGACCTACCCTGTACTCGAAGAGATTCGGCTGTTGACCAACCTCGAGACGTCCACAGAAAAGTTGCTGCAGATCGTACTGTCTGGGCAGCAAGAGTTGGAAGAGAAGTTAATGCTGCCACAACTGCGGCAACTCCGCCAGCGCATCATGCTCCGCTGTAAGACGACCCCTCTGACG
This sequence comes from Candidatus Acidiferrales bacterium, assembly GCA_035603095.1. Lineage (GTDB taxonomy): Bacteria > Acidobacteriota > Terriglobia > Acidiferrales > UBA7541 > Acidiferrum. The sequence goes on along the minus strand of DATNLB010000727.1, from coordinate 462 downwards.
AAAGAGCAGACCCATGACTACATCGCCGAGCGGCTGAGGATCGCTGGAGCATGCGGCGAGCTGATTTTCGACCCGAAAACCGTAGAAACCATCCATTTGTATTCATTGGGCATTCCGCGCGTGGTCAATCTGCTTTGCGAGCACTCGCTCATCAATGCTTATGCTGAACACCAGCGACTGATCACACCCGCAATCGTTGAAGAAGTTGCACACGAATTTCGACTCGACGAGGTCGAACCAACTGCACCCGCGGAAAGCACGCGCATCCAGGCGGATGTTTATGATTCGGAAGCGTTCATTCAGAATCTCGGAGAAGCGCTTTCGCGGTTCCGGATGAGCTCTCCGGGGACGACACCGACCCGCGGAAGAAAGTAAGGCCGCGAAATTGCGACGGTTCGCAGTAATGCACTATATCAGTCGCTTTTCTCCTCGCTGATGCGTGGAAGCTTTTCCGCCTCTGCC